>CAZLZF010000097.1:0-2502 GCA_964563945.1 Candidatus Woesearchaeota archaeon | reverse complement strand
AATGAGTTTTTTTACTGCATTTTTAGCGAAACAAGGCATGTTGTCGCTTTCATATTGTCAATGGCCATTATTTTTGACCCACTTTTGGCCAATAAAATTGACCCACCCATTGTTTGTTAACTGGATGTTTTCTGCTTCAGTCGGTAGCTCTCGCCTCCCAGCATAAAGATGTTTGAGTGATGGATAACGCGGTCAATGATCGGGATGGCCACGTTATCGTGATGGAAGAACTCACCCCAATCGGTGAAGTCTTTGTTGGTGGTCAGGATGATGGATCGGTACTCGTACAGCGCATTCACGAGCTGGAACAAGTTGAACCGGGCCTGAGCCGTCATGGGTAAATAGCCGAGTTCATCAATGATCAACATATCGAATTTGGCCAGCTGGCTGATCCGTTTTTTGAGCTCGCCTTTCATCTCGGCCAGCTCCAAGTCTTCCACCAGATCAAGCGCGGTGCGGAATAACACTTTGTAGCCCGCCTGGATCGCTTTCTGGCCAATCCCAATGGCCAGATGGGTCTTGCCCACACCGGGCGGGCCGATGAAGACCACGTTCTCGCGATTATCGATAAACCCGAAGTCCAGCAACGCATTGACCTGACGCTTGGTGATCGTGGTCTGATGGCGGTAGTCGAAGTCCTCCAGATGCTTGTCCAAGGGTAGACCGGCCTGGCGGTGGTGGCGACTGATACGGCTGCGGGTGCGTTCGGCAATTTCGTGCTCGGCCAGCATCTGGGCGAAGCTCAAGTGTGACAGGTCATTGGCCTCGGCCTGCGAGACCAGACCCACAAGGTCACGGCCGATGGCGCTTAAACGTAAGCTGCGATATTGTGCGCTGGTGTGCTCAAGCTGGCTCATGGGTCATCTCCTGTCCAGCAGAATGGCCAACAAGGGCGTAGGCACCCAGATCCAGAGGTTCGAACCAAGACTGACCAGACATCGGCTGATCGACGATGCGCCCGCGTTGTCGGGCCTGCTCATTCGCTTGCAGATAACGCTTAAGCAGACTGGCCGTCAGCTCATGGCGCTGCGACAGGCCGGTGATCAAGGTCATATTCAGCGGCATATGGGCCTGCAACAGCGAACGCACTGCGACGAGCTGGTCCCTATAGATTCGTGGGGATGTCCGTTTGAGCACCGCACATAATGCCAGGGCTGTGTCCGTTGGCATCATGCTCATAATCGCCTGTTCCAGGTCGCTGATACGCTGAGCATGGTCCCGGTAATGGTGACTATTCTTGACGATCCGGCCCCGCTCAGAACACACCGCGTGCACAGCAATCGTTTCGCCTGTTGCAAGGTCAGTGATCCTCAACCCATCGTCTTGTTCACACACACCGACGTTGGACTGCTGCCAAGCCATGGGCACGGAGTACTTGGTCGACTTCCATGAGATGAGGCCTGTCTTGTCGGCGCGCCGTGTTTGAACGCTGACCGCCCCAGTGGTCAGGCTGGCGGGGGATAGGTAAGGACGAAGGTGCTGACGTTCTTCATCTTCAAAGTGTGCTCGAGGCACTCGCCCTGTCGTGCCATGAACACGGGCATTGGCCACGTGATCAAGCCAGCGTTGGACATGCTCACGCAGTGCTTGTTCGCTGGCAAACTCCTCACCATAAAAACAATCCTGCTTAACGTATTTCACGCCTGCTTCTACTTTGCCTTTGCTCTCGGGGTCGTAACCCTCGCAGGCATGGATGCGGAATCCTGCCATGGTGGCAAACTCATGGAAGCGCTGGTTAACTGTCAATTCGCGATACTGCTCGCTGAGCACGACGAGCTTGGTCTGATCATACACACATTCTTCGGTGACACCGCCGAAGTAACGAAAGGCCTCATCATGCAATTGAATGAAGGCTGTGGTGTTCAGTGGCTTGAATGAGAGACCGACATACATCAAGCGCGAGCAGGAGAGCACGAACACCACAAAGTACACGGTTCGTTCTTGCCCACCCACAAGAACGCCACGCAGTTCACCTGGATCTACCTGGCACTGGATGCCGGGCATCAATTGCAGCACGGGTTCGTAATAGCGGGCCTGGCCTGTGGCGACGAGTTCTTTTAACGCCTGCACGTAGCGACGAATGCTGCGCGACGACACGCCCAACTCGCCCACACGTTGCTGTAGCCGACGCGCCAACTTGACCGCACTCAGCTGGGGAAAATGCTGAAGCTGATGGATCAGAAAGTCCCGATGCGCGTCCAGACGTTTATGCCGCGACCGATCCTCTTGAAGGATGCTGATCTGCGTTTCTTCCATCTGCAAATACTTGCGCACCGTATTGCGCGAAATCCCTAGCTCGTGACTGATGCCACGGATCGACATGCCATTGCCCTGGTCATACAGCCCTTTAATCTTGTGAATCACAACCCACTCCTTCACTACCGCGCTCCCGTTGCCCTTGATCTATGGGCAGGAACGCTACATGTTTCGTGGCCTCGCAGCCACCGGCAGGTGGGTCAAAATTGTTGGCCATAACTGGGTCAGTTTAATTGGCCATTAACA
>CAZLZF010000096.1:0-2517 GCA_964563945.1 Candidatus Woesearchaeota archaeon | reverse complement strand
TTGTAATTTTAAATTCGTAAACTATATAAAGAATATTTTCTATTTTTATTTATGAAAAAGCGGTCTATTAAATTTGAAGTTAATTTTACAAATAAGTGGTTTTATACTTTTATTTTTGTTGGGGTAATTCTTCTTTTAGCAATAGGAGTTTTTGCATATAATTCTGGAAAGGCGCCTTCGGTTATGGGGCATAGCGGAGAAGAAATTATGGTTTCGGTCAATGGTCAAGAGGTAACTTTAAATGATGCGTTGAATTCAGTTTCTTCCGAGAATGAAGAGGTAGTTTTTTTGTTTGACAATCCGATTTCTTTGTATAGTAAGACTGGATCTGGTAGTCCTTCTCTTACTGGAACTATTGTTGCTGGAACTACTAATTCAATTCCCCTTGGAGCAAAAGAAGTTCTTCTTTATGGAACATTGGATGCTACGGGAGAGCCGAGTGCTTATTTTGAGTTTAAGTTTCCTTTACATAGCAACTGGAAGAGATTAGTTAGTTCTCCAGGAGATGCACATTATCCTAATACTAATTCGGTGTGGGTTCCATTAGATAGCGAAGGGAAGTTGAATTGGAGACTTACGGGAGTTGCCATAGACTATTCCAAGGTTAAAGAATTTCTTCTTGAGATACAGGGATATAGAACTTAATTTTTTGAGTGTCAACATTTTTAATCTTCTTTTTATTTAATTTGTTATGAAACTTGTTTGTGTTCCCGGTGTGAATGGATTAGGGATGACTTTTGGAGTCGATATTTCTTATAGAGAAATTTGTAAAAATAAAAAATTTGATTTAATTAAATTTGATAAGGATAATTTAGAAGAACAATTAAAAAAAATAAAAAAAGAAAGTTTTAATTTTTTAAAAAAGGATAAATGTTTTTTTGTCGGCGGAGATCATTCAGTTAGTTTTCCTTTGTTTAGTTCATTTTTTAAAATTTATAAAAAAGAGGCGAAACTTTTGGTTTTTGATGCGCATCCCGATTTAATGAAACCGATGAAAGAGCCGACTCACGAGGAGTGGCTTAGAGCGGTTGTAGAAACTGGGTTTAATCGAGAAAATATTTTAATTGTTGGTGTTAGAAAAAACTCAAAAAATGTTGATAAAAAAGAGATTTCTTTTGCAAAGAAAAATGGAATTAAAATTATTTATTCTGATGAAGTGGAAATTAGAAAAAAAGAGATTTTAGAATTTATTTCTTCGGGAAAATTATATTTTTCTTTAGATATAGATGTTTTAGATTCTTCAATTATCTCTTCTACGGGCTATCCTGAAAAGGAGGGTTTAAGTGAGAAGCAGTTTTTTTCTCTTATTAAAGATGTTTCGAATTCTAAAAATTTTTTTGCGGGAGATTTAGTTGAGGTGAATTTCTTAAAAGGGGACAAAAATACAAATAAAAGGGCTTTAAACCTTTCACGGAAAATTTTAAAAAGCCTTCAAATGTAGTTTTTTTATGAGAAACAACTATTTTGATTTGGCGCTACCAATTCCTAAATATTAGTTGTAACTTTGTTTCTTAATTAAAATGAAAAAAATAAAAGATTTTTTGTGGAAAGAAGGTTTAACTATAGCAGAGCTTGTCGAGAGCTATGGTTCTTTGGGTTATCAGGCGATAGAATTAGCTGAAGCTACAAAAGTTATTTTAAAAATGAAAAGAGATGGCGCGAAGATTTTTTTGACATTTACTTCAAATATGGTGACCTCTGGTTTAAGAGGACTTTTTGCGCAACTTTGTTCATATAAAATTCCAAATATTTTAGTCACTACGTCCGGTTCGGTTGAAGAAGATATAATAAAATCGTTAGGAGAATCTTTTGATGTTTCAAACTTCAATCAAGACGATGTTTCTTTACATGAAAGAGGAGAAAATCGTGTAGGAAATATTGTTATTCATACTGAAAGTTATATGAAATTTGAAGATAAAATTTCAGAAATTTTAGAAAAAATTTATTTGAAGAAAAAAAGAATTTCAAGTTCTGAATTGCTTTATGAAATTGGATTGAACTTAAATGATGAAAATTCTTTTTTATTTCAGGCAGCAAAAAATAATATTCCTGTTTATTGTCCTGGAATTGCGGATTCAAGTTTTGGTTTTCAACTTTATATGTTCGGGCAAAAACATTCTGATTTTATTGTTGATACTGTTAAAGATATGGAAAGAGTAACTTGCGATTTATCTTTCGATGAGAAAAAAGGTTTGATTTCTTTAGGCGGAAGCATTTCAAAACATTACGCAATTTTTGCAGCTTTGCTTTCGGGTGGTTTTGATTACGCAGTTTATTTAACAACTTCGCATTCAACTTCAGGTTCTATGTCTGGAGCGACAACAGATGAAGCAAAATCTTGGGGAAAATTAAAAGATGGCGCACAAGCAGCAACGGTAAATGGAGATGTTTGTATTACTTTTCCTTTAATTATGTGTTCTGTTTTGGATAAACTAAAAAAGGAAAAATTTATTTAAAATGGAAGAGACAATAAATTATCTCAGACATTCCAATAGGGAGGAATTCTATTAAAATGGA
>CAZLZF010000095.1:617-2524 GCA_964563945.1 Candidatus Woesearchaeota archaeon | reverse complement strand
ACATTGGTTAAAAGAGCGGTTCAGGCAGTAAAAGATGCAGGGATTTATTCTCCCGGTAAGAAAACAGTTAGTGTTACAGGAAGAAGTTGTAGGGTCGGGGATGCTGCTGCGGATTTGATTCAAACACAGTGTCAAGATTTTATGTCTCCAACAGATTGCGAAATTTTATTTAATGTTTGTGACCCGGTTGTCTGCCCTAGTTCTCGTTGTAATTTGGGTGGAACTTATCCTGTTGCCGATGTAATTCAATCTGGAATTATTGGAAGCTTAGTTTTGTGTTTCCCAAATTTTAAGCTTTTGGGGGGAGATGTTTATTTTCCGATTTGTCTTTCTGGACTTAAGGCAGGTTTAGACTCTTATTTGTCAATTTTAAAAAGTTATAGAAGTTGTTTAGAAGAAAAAGCAAATACTGGAAAGATGATCGGTATTTGTGACCAGATGTATAGTATTTATTTATGCGAATTTTTTTGGAGTCAAGCATCTTCATTTACCGATTTGATTGTTCCAAGATTATTGCAATTTGTTAGCGGTGGAATGGTTAGGGGAGGAGGAGAGTATATGAACATTCAGCAATCTTGGGATAATGCACAAAGTTCTGTTTCATATTTTACAAGCCAATATGCTCAAGGTTCTTTTGATATACTGGATGGAAGTACTGTTTCTAGTTTAGTTCAGACGGAATTTTGTCAGAGGTTTGCTTCGGCAAGTGTTCCGAGTTGGACGGATTTAGTTGAACCGACTTCTCCAAGCCAATTTCACGGTTCTTTTGAAGAAATTTCTTTTAATAGTGCGGTAGTTCCTCCGGTTTCTCAATATAGTGTATTTTATCATATTTATGCAGGAACCGAAGAAGGAGTTTATTATAGAGTTTATTTGAAGAGTCCTGCTGGAACAACCGTTTACGCTTCTAATCCGACGGTAGTTGTAGATTCGGGTTATGTTCCTTCTGGAGAGTATGTTAGTCAAAAGAAAGATTTTACGACCTCTTCGGGATATAAGCAAATGTGTATTTCTGTAGGAGATCAAGAAGAATGTGGGTTTGGAAGTGTTTCTACGAGTTTTGCTTTAAATTATGTTTCAGATAGCTTAGCAGCTAAATCTGCTTCTGCAACAAATGTTACTACGGAAAGTCAATGTGTTTCTGGAACGAGGAATGCTTATGCACTTTTGAATACAAATCTTCAGGCAGGAGTTACAGATTATATTAATCCAGATATTTCTTCTCAAGGAATTGTTCGAGTTTGTTCTTCAAATAATCCTGGTGCGACAACAGAACCCTCGAGATGGAGTGCTGTTGGATATTGTAATGATCCAAGCATATTTTGTTGGCTTGATGAAAAAAGTGTTAAGGAAGCAATAAAAATGACTAGCTTGGAAGAGGCAACATTAAATAATGTAAACGCTTATGGTGCGGATTTATTATTAAATGATAGTTATTATTCTTCTGAGGAATTTAATAAAATTGTTAAAGAATTTGAAAAAGCTATTAGTTCGAACGAGGACTTGTTGAATGAGATTGTAAAAATAAAAAACGTATTAGATAATAGCAAAGGAAAAATTTTGATTTATGATTATCAAAGAGCAAATCTATTATTTTTAATTGGTAGTGCTTATTCTGTTTTGGCGATGCAGGAGAGAGGCACAGATAGCGAAAGAAGTGTGACGATAGTCAATGCAGATTCTGAAAAAACTTCTGGAGAAGAAAATTCTGCTAAAGGAGGAAAAGAAGCGAGTGAAAATGAAAAAACTTTTAAAGATTTGTTTAAAGTGTATAATTCTTTTGAAAAAGAAATCTCTTTAGAGGGTGCATTGTCTTTTGAATCTTTTCCAGTTTATTTAGAGAATTCTTTTTATTCAAACATTTCTTCGGTTTTTTTGAATCTTTATCTTAATTCTGAAATACCTCA
>CAZLZF010000095.1:0-607 GCA_964563945.1 Candidatus Woesearchaeota archaeon | reverse complement strand
GAAGAAAGTAGAGATACTGGAGGAGATTCTGCTAAGAATGGAGAAAAAACTGAAAAGAGTCCAAAGGAGGAGACGGAAAAAAAGGTTGAAGATATTTTTAAGCTGTATAACAAAACTTTTCAAGATATTACAGATAAGAAAATAATCTCTGCTGGAGAATTTCCGATTTATTTAGAGAATGTTTCAAATTATCCAATTTATGTACCTTTTTTAAATATTTCTTTTTCTCCGAGGGGAAATACTGAAATGGTTTATCTTAATGCCCAAACGGCGCAATATTTTTCTATCGATTTAAAGGGGTTTGGAATGAAAATTTTGGAGTCTAATCTTCGTAATGGTCTTTTAATTTCTAATTTTTCTTTAGGAGTAACCTATAAAATTCCCGATTATGAATCTATTTCTGAAACGCCTTCTTTCTTCTATATACTTAAAAATTAGTTTTTTAATGTATTTTATTCGGATAAAAGAATTATTTAAAAATAATTTTTTAATTTTTCTCAGTTATCCGCATATAGCACTGAAGTCTATGTTCGAAATCGTTCTCTTTTTGGAGAATCGGAACATTTCGATAAAAGTAGAAAAATTTTATTTTTGATACGTTTAAAAT
>CAZLZF010000094.1:0-2559 GCA_964563945.1 Candidatus Woesearchaeota archaeon | reverse complement strand
GTGGAGAAGATTACTTTTCTGAGATAAATTTAATTATTAGAGATTTGGAAGAAAAACAAAAAATATTAAAGGACAGATTACTTATTGTTAGTGAGAATTTAGTCGCATTAAAAGAAAAAACAACAAAAGACAACTTAGAAATAAAAAAAAATATTTCATTAATGCAAGAGCAAATGAAGAAGCTAGTTTCATTTTTAGAAATGGCTTCAAGTGAAATGACAAAATTTGCAAAAAAAGAAGATTTAGACATCCTCTATAAACAAGCAAAAATGTTTAAACCATTTGAACAAAACAAAGAGGAGTAATATGGATTCGTTTAATCAAGCAATAGAATTGAAAAGGCAAGGAGCAACAGACCAAGAAATATCACAAACATTAAACGAACAAGGAATGCATCCAAAAGAAATTTTGGAAACAATAAACAAACTAAATATAAAAAACACAATTAGAGATATAAACACAATGGAAGAACAATACCCTCCGGAAGGATACAATCAAGCAGGATATCAACAAAGTCCTGGCTATGACCAACAATATCAAAATCAAGGATACCAAGGAGGATACACCCAAGAACAAACACAAGAAGCTTATCCTCAAGAAACATACTCTCAAGAGGGATACGATCCTGCAGGAGTAGGAGATTCTAATTTAATAATAGAACTTGCAGAACAAGTATTCTCAGAAAAAATGCAAAAAATTCAAAAACAAATGGACGAATTAAATGAAATAAAAGCGGTAATGCAAGTAAAAATAGATTCAGTTTCAAAATCTGTGGAAAAAATTGAAAATATAATAAACTCTTTACAAACAGCAGTTTTAGAAAAAGTCGGTTCATACGGACAAAATTTAAGCTCAATAAAAAAAGAAATGGAAATGATGCAAGACACTTTTTCCAAAACCTTGCCAGAAATGGTAAAAAAGAAAAGCAAGTAATTTAAGAAAAATTCTAAAATTGAAACATTTATAAATATCTTCACACATTTATTATAATGAGAAAGAGGCTAGTAATATTCGGGATTTTGTTATTTGTTATAGCAGTTTCAATAAGTTATATACTCTCTAACGTTGTAAACGTGTTAGATTCAAACACATTAAAAGAAATAAACGAAGAAAAAGAAGAAACAAATCAAGAAAATCTTTCTACCTACATTGTAACAATATTATTTTTAATTTTTGTTTATTTAATTTATCACATATTTTTCGTAGAATTAAAACCTTGGTTTAAAATGAGAGAAGTAAAGAGAAGAGAAGATCCAATTGAATTCATGGAATATCTTTGTGAAGAAATAGAAAAATCAAGAAAAGATGAAAAGAGAAAAGAAGCATTAATCGAGAAACTAAATCACTTTTATAGTTACGCAGAAAAAGACGAAAAAGAAAAAGCAAAAAGTATAAGAGGAATAAGAAAGTATATAATAGAATAAAATGAAAGAAGAAAAAATAAAAAGAACGGAAACAGGAATAAAAGGATTCGACAATTTATGTGACGGAGGATTCGTTTTTGAAAGCTTAAATCTTTTAATTGGAAACGCAGGGGCGGGAAAAACCACCTTCTTATTACAATATTTATACAACGGAGTAAAAGAATTTAAAGAAAATGGAATATATGTAAGTTTCGAGCCAGAAATAAAAGATATTCTTAAGGTTTCAAAATTACAAAATATGGATTTAGGACCATTTAAAGAAAAAGGACAAATAGAAATATTAAAATTTAATCCAGAAATAACCATAAAAAAACTCCAATCAGAAATTTCAAAAATTGTTATTGACAAAAATATAAAAAGAATTTGTATAGATCCGATAAACGTTTATTCTTTAGGACTAGATAAGACAATTAATCAAAGAAAACAAATTTACGATTTACTTTCTTGGCTAAAAAAATTAGGTGTTTGTGTTGTAATTGCCGGAGAATCCGACGAAGACTCTAGCGGAAGATATGCTTTGTCTGAAGAAATAAAATTCTGTAAATACATGGTAGACGGAGTAGTCGAGTTATTTTCTTCAGGAATCGGAGGAGAAGGAGACAGAGCATTAAGAATTTCTAAAATGAGAATGACTAAGCATCATCGAGGACCTTTACCATTTGCAATAACTGACGACGGAATTAAAGTAAATAAAAAGTAATTAATATGAAAGAAAAAAAATTAATAAGGGTTCAAACAGGAATAAAAGGATTTGATGAATTAGTTCAAGGAGGATTTCCAAAAAATTCTTCAATTTTAGTTTGCGGTGGACCTGGTTGTGGTAAAACTATCTTTGCTTCAGAATATATTTATAACGGAGCAAAAAAATTTAACGAAAAGGGAATGTATGTAAGTTTTGAACAAAATTCTGATTCGATAAAAAATCAAGCAAAACAATTCGGATGGAATATTTCTTCATTAGAAAAAAGTGGAAAAATAAAATTATTATCAATTCCAACAAGCAAATTAAAAAGAGAAACTCTTGAAGAAATAAAAACAATAGTAAAAAAAGAAAAAATAAAAAGACTTGTAATTGATTCACTTTCTACATTGGTAATAAACGCCCCCATTTATACAACCCCTTCAGAACTTTCCG
>CAZLZF010000093.1:0-2571 GCA_964563945.1 Candidatus Woesearchaeota archaeon | reverse complement strand
TTAAAACAGTAAATATACCTGTAGGATACACACATAGCATAGAAAATATTGGCGACTCAGAAATGATTATGTTATTATGGTGTAATGAATTGTTTGATCAAAATAGGCCGGATACATATTTTATGAAAGCATAGTGGTAAATAAGAGAGGAGAATATTATGGGAATAATATTTAATTTATTCGTTTTATCAATAGGCGGAATTTTTGGAAGTGTATATTTAAATAAAAGATATGAAGAAATGATGCCTATGAGTGTAATGATAATTATATTCATTCTGTTTATTTTTTATATGCTAAATATTCCTTTGATTGGTTTTTATTTAATTCATTTTATTAATTATATTTTACTAATAATGTCGGCAAGAAAATTTTATAGAGATAAAGATAAAAGAAAAGAATATATTGGAAATTTCTTTACTCCGGGGTTATTAATATTTGGAATTGTAGTTTTCTTGATTTATTTGGCAACAAAAGGCAATTATGTTATGTTATTTGATGAATTAAGAATGTGGGGTGCGTATCCAAAAAGTATTTTTATTACAAACAAATTAATGATAGGAGAAAATTTGTTTTTCTCAACAGAATATTATCCTGGAATGCCTTTGTTTCAATATTTTTTTGCAAGAAATTATGGTTCATTTGTTGAGGCACATTTGTATATAAGTTATGGTATAGCTGTACTTTCTCTTTTAATCCCAATTACAAAAAAGATAACTTGGAAAAAATTCTGGTTAATAATACCTAGTATTCTTTTTCTATATACATTTCCAGCGTTGTTTGCCAATAGTGGGTTTGATGCTTTATTTTATTATAACGCTCTATACATAGATCCAGCTCTAGGTATGTTCTTTGGTTTTTCTCTTTATTTATCAACGAAAAAAACAAAGAATAATCTTTTTCTATACATTTTGTTTTGTTTATCGTTAAGCATGATAGTATTGATGAAAATAGTAGGAATTGTCCTTGCTGCATTGGTGCTTTTATCATATTTTTTACATCAATGGTTGATACATAAAGATTTTAGTTTTAAATTAAAAAGTAGTTATAAACATTTAATTATTCCAATAATTATACTTGTTTTTACTTTTTTTAGTTGGCAAATAACTTTTAGTTCAAAAAATAATTCGGATGTTCAGAATACAAATTCTAGTAGGGTAAATGACGCTATTCAGTTATTTGTAAAACCAAATAATAAACAAAAAGAGTTTGCAAAAGAATATATAAATCATATTTTTAATACGACAATTTTAATAAATGATAATAAAGTATATAATAAATACACTATTTCTAATATAACAATATTTTTTTCGTTATGTATTATTTTATTACTTTTTTCGATAAATAACAAAAGTAGAAAAAATGTTTTATTGTCTTTATTTGTTGGTGTTTTCTCTGTTGTGGTTTTTTTGATATTCTATTTATATATATATGTTTTTACTTTTAATTATGCGATTTTGTGTTACGAAAGATATTTGAGTACAGTAATAATCGGATTGTCCTTTTTTACTATTATGCTTATTTATGATAATTCAAGGAATATAAAATATCAGTCGGTATATAATTTTTTAATATCAGGTCTTTTATTAGTATATGCATTTAACATTCCAAAAATATCTAATGTTGAATATTATAAAGAATTTAAAAATATTTCCGATTCACTTTCGAGTAAATTATTAAGTAAATTGGGCAGTAACAATGAAGAAATTAAATTGATGACTGTTTATAATTATTGTGATGGTGTGGGGTATACCTGTGTGTTGTATCAACATCAATTATACCTTTCTTTAATGGATGACAACATAAATGTTAAATCAAGTGGTATATATGTTGCTAATCCTATTATTCCATCTTTTTATATTCCAATTAATAATACGAACTTAAATGATAGAATAAGAGAATTTGATTATGTGCTTATTGTTGAAGATTTGATTACACCAAGTAATGAGGATAAAAAAGTACTAAATGAGGAAGTTAAATCTGGTACACTATTAAAAGTAATTATTGAAAAAGACGATTATAAGTTAACAAAAATCGAATGAGAGGTAATATGAAAATTTTATTAATAATTCCATGTTTTAATGAAGAAGTCAATATTTTGTTGTTATACAATAAAATATTAGATTATAATAAAAAGTATAAAACAAAATATGATTGTTTGTTTATTAATGACGGTTCAACGGATAACAGTAAAAAAATACTTGATGAATATAATATTCCGCACATTGATTTAATATGCAATTTAGGA
Source organism: Candidatus Woesearchaeota archaeon (assembly GCA_964563945.1). Lineage (GTDB taxonomy): Archaea > Nanobdellota > Nanobdellia > Pacearchaeales > GW2011-AR1 > CAZLZF01. Next base: position 326 of record CAZLZF010000093.1, on the reverse strand, counting down.
ATAGGTGGGGCGGTCCAAACTGGATATAAGTATGCTTATAAAAATAATTATGATATTGCTGTACAACTTGATGGAGATGGGCAGCATGATATAAACTATGTTCAAAACATTGTGAATCCCATAATAAACAATAATATTAATATGTGTATTGGTTCAAGATTTATTTTACCAAATTCAGATGGTTTTAAATCTTCAAAATCCAGAAGAGTTGGTATAAAAATAATATCCCAATTTATTAAAGTTTGTACTGGAAAAAAAATATATGATCCAACTTCTGGATTTAGAGCTGTTGATAAAAAAATAATTGAAATATTTGCGAATAATTA
>CAZLZF010000092.1:0-2588 GCA_964563945.1 Candidatus Woesearchaeota archaeon | reverse complement strand
GAATCCAGAGAATCAAATGTGTTAGTGAGCCCAATGAGCAAAAAATCGAGTTTTTTAAAAAATTTAAGCTTTTAGGCGGAAGTTTGAGCAAATATTCGAGTTTTTTAAAGAATATTAATGTGTACCCCATGTCAAGGACATTCTGCGAATTGTGTCTCTCAAACAGTGATACCTATGGTAAAATAACTATACTTTGCTGATACGGAGGATAGGGCTCCGCGGGGACGCGACCTGAGCGCCGTACCGGTTTTGCGAATGGGCAGCGTATTAACACGCTGTCTTTTTAGCTGCCCATTTGGAAACAAAAGCGTTAAATCCCGGGGGTTTGGGGGCTGGCCCCCAAGTGTATTTTCATGTTTGTAGGCGGTTTCAAAGATAGAGGGTACTTACCCGTATTTATGTATCTTTCGTATTCGTTAGGCGAAAGGCGTGCTAGATCCCATTGGTAGCGTTCATTGTTGTAGTAGTCCATCCAGTCATCTATGACAGTGCTTAGTTCGTCTTGTGTTCTGCACTTGCTGATATTGATTTCATCTTTCATGTGCCCAAAGAAGCTTTCCTGTGGAGCATTGTCCCAGCAATTCGCCTTTCGGGACATAGACTGGCGCAAGTTGTTATCCTTAATCATCTGGATGAATTTGTAACTGGTATAGTGCACGCCCTGATCGCTATTGATAAGAGTTTTGGCATTCAAGGATATGCCATGCCTTTCAATCAACAATGTCACCGTCTCCAATACAAAATCTACCTCTAGTGAACCGCTCACCACATACGACAGCACCTGCTTTGTGTAGGCATCAAGGATGGTGCAAAGGTAACTCTTCTGTCCACCGTTGTAGATCAGATAAGTAATGTCGGTCAACAGCACCTTGCGTGGGCCATAAGCACGAAATTGCCGTTGCAGCAGGTTCGGGGCCACGGTGTTCGTCTTGAGTGCCTTAGCCATACGACGATAAGGATTCGATCTACGTATCGGGCACAGGAGATTGTATTTTCGCATTAATCGCCGGATTTTTTTAATGTTCATAACCACGGGCGGATCTTGATGCAGTAGCCGCATATAAATTCCTCTTGCACCTTTGGCATAACCGCGGTAACGGTAAGCCACTAAAACAAGCTCGAAATCCACTTTATCACTTGCTTCTCGTTTCAAACGCAAAGGTTCTTTATCAAGCCAGTTGTAGTAGCCTGAACGGGAAACCCCCGCATATTTACACATCCAAGAGATGTTGAGGAGGTTGTCATCACGAGCTGTCATGTCTCTGATAACTCGGAATTTGATTTCCGGTGGCGTTTCGTAATGCATGCCTTCTGTTCCTCCATCCCTGCTAAATATATTTTTTTTAGATACTCCAATTCCTGTCTTGTATACGCTAACTCTTGCTCCAATTGCGTTATCCTGACTGTATCCGTTGTGCCGAGCCTCTCTGATAATGTTCGGGGCGGAAGCCTTGAGCTCTTATCGGTGAAGCCTTCCTTTCTCTTCCCTTCCTTCTGCACCATTGTTCGTAAGCTGTTTAACCGCCTTACACCAAGTATATCCGGGTCAATTCCAGCTTCCCATAAGATTATTTCATACGATTTCCCTTCTTTATACTCGTTATAAACATGCTCCTTAAATTTGGCAGAATAGTTTATTGTCGTTTCTGTTACATGCAAGATATGCTGGCTTTTTCGAAGCTCTTCTATTTGCTCCATGCTTAGCAGGTGTGTTTTGGCCATGGTCAATCCTCTCCTTTGATGATAATACAATTTTACCATGGCCAACCTGTCCATTGTTGAGGGTCTTTACTCTTTTTCTATTTTCACAATTTTTAAACTGTCCATTTTATAGGGTACATTTTAAATCCCTACATTGTTATACAAAACCGCAACATATTTTAGTAATTGGATAACTGGACACCCTGGTCAAATAATATGAAATAATACAAGCTTGATATTGCAACCTTTGTCCTGAAAGCTTCATTTAAATTTAATCCGTGATTATACAAAACTGATGATAAATCTAATATTTGGGTTAACCCATAACAAAACGGGAGGGTCTCCGCAGCGACACTATGGGTTAGACGACTAACGGCAAGGGGACCTTTGCCCGCCACCCTATTCAAAAGCGCAGCCCGCCAGTTTTTACGAACGCTGCCCACTGGTTAACCGAAATCAAAGGAATTATATAAAATAAGTATAACTTTAAATCAAATCAATTGGATTTTACGCCTTTTCGCGTCCTGGTTAACCAATAAAGAGATTAAGACTGCATATTTGTATAGCAAAGCACTAAATTGTTATACAAAACCGCAACATATTTTAGTAATTGGATAACTGGACGCCTTGGTCAAATAATATGAAATAATACAACCTTGATATTGCAACCTTTGTCCTGAAAGCTTCATTTACATTTAATCCGTGATTATACAAAACTGATGATAAATCTAATATTTGGGTTAACGCATAACAAAACAGGAGGGTCTCCGCAGCGACACTATGGGTTAGATGCGTATTCCGGGACATCCGGACGGCTGTTCCGGAAACATCCGGACACGAAACCGGAGGCATCCGGACACTTTGCCGGCTAAATTGATTGTAAAATA
>CAZLZF010000091.1:0-2638 GCA_964563945.1 Candidatus Woesearchaeota archaeon | reverse complement strand
TAATTGTCTTTCACCATAATTTCGTTAATAAATTTAAATTTATAAAACTTTTTAAGAAAATTAATAATACAAATGCAATTGGAAATACTGGGATAAAGGGTATTCCGTATCTAACTAAAACTTCTTTTTTATTTTTTATTAGTTTTTGTATTTCTTCTTTTGTTAATCCCTCCCAGTTTGCTTTTATTTTTTCTTTTCCTATTGCAATATCTTTGACTATCCAATCTCCTACGGTTAATTTATTCGGATTAATTTTTTTTACCATTGCAACTTCGTCAACGGATTTTGAATAAAAATATAAAATTGGAATGAATAAAAATCCAAAAGACAATATAAAAAATACGGGGTTGAACTTTACAAAAAGAAGTAAAATTATTCCTGTTAAAATTGTGAAAATTAAATTATTTTTTGATTTTGAAACTCTTTTTGAAAAATCTTTTTTGAATTCTTTTTTATTTTTTATAGAGAGAATTATTGTCCAAATTACTCCATAAATTCCTCCAACTATTAAAAATAAAAATAAAAATAAAATAAATATTTCTAAATTTTTTATAAAAGTGTTTTCTATTGGTAAAATTGTTCCAAGTGCAATCATCATTTTTGCGTCGGCTCCTGCAAAAAGTCTGGAATAATAAAATATATTTCCCAAGGCAAAAAAAATCGCTAGCCCAAAAATTCCAAAATAGAATATGGAAAAATCTTCATAAAATAAAGAATAAAAAAATCTAAATCCTAGTGCAAAGATTATAAGTGAGTAACTTAACCAATCTTCGACTTCTCTTTTTTTGAAATCTTCTATTGAAGCAAATATTGCCCAAATTAAAAATAATGTTATTAAAACTGCATTTATCATCTCTTTTTGAATATTTTTTATTTTAAATAACTAATCTTTTGAATATGGGGCTGTTGGTTTGTCTTTTCTACACGAACGAACAATTGAGACATCTGATTTTGGGGCATCACGAATTTTTATAAATTTATAGTGTGCGTCAGAAGTTTTTTTCCCACAAGAACAATTTTCTTTTAGAGTGTATTTCCCACAAGAACATTTTTTTAATTTCATTTTTCTTTTGTTGAAAATTCTAAATTTTCTTTTTTTGATTTTTCTTGAATTTTGTCTAATACTTCTTTTATTTTGTTGTCCGCGTTTTTTTTATCTGTTGCCTCGCAAGAAATTAAATATTTTCCTGCAGCTACATATTTTATATCCACTCCTTGAAATTCTGAAAGCATTTTTTTAATTAGTATTATTCCGTTTGGAGCAAAAGAATGTAAACTGAAATTTTTTTTGACTACTGCCGTTTTTTTCTTTTGAGCGTTTAAAATTTCTAAGATTTTTTTTGTATCTTCTTCTCCAACTAAAGAAATTAATTTGGAAGCATCTTTTTTGCTACTTTCAAAAAAATAAGATAATTCTTCCTCTTCTTTTATTTTTTCAATTATATCTTGTGCTTTTTCTTTTAGAACACTTTTTAGAATGCTTGTTAAACTTTTTTCTAAACTTAGAGATTCTCTTAATTCTTTTGTTTCTTTTGGAGTTACTCTTCTTAAAGATAAATCTACTCTTTCTCCGTTCACTCTTAATACTTTGCAAACGATATTTTTTCCTGGAAAAACGTAATCTCTTAAATTTCTTATTCTACCCGGGGCAATTTCACTAAGGATTATACTTCCTTCTTTTCCGTTTGGCATTCTTACAAATACCACTGTTCCATTTATTTTTTCAACGATGCAAAGTAAAACTTCTCCGACTTCTACCATACTTAATAGAGAAAAAAGCTTCTTTTAAAGTTTGCTAATGGTTTTTTGTTAAGAATTTTTTTTCAAAAGATTTAAATAGTTTTATAGAATATTTTTTTTATGGATAGGAAAAAAATTGCAGGTATTTTCTTTTTTGGATTAATTGTATTTTCTATGTTCAGTTTTGTTTCTGCTGCAGATAGTGCATTATTTAGTTCGTTGAAAGATAATAAACTATTTGGTCCAATTTTTGATTTATTTGGGTTTACTTCTTCAGAAGGATTTGCCACTTTCTTGTTGGCAGTGTTGGTTATTATGATGGTTTATTCTCTTATGTCTTTTGTTCCTTTCTTTGGAGATAGTGTTGGTGTTCAGTGGGCTGCTTCAATTATTATTGGGGTTTTGGCTTTTTTATATGTGGATGTTTCTAGAGTGCGAGCTTTGTTGCTTGCTTACGAATCATTGGGTTTTGTTCTTGCTGGAGTAATTCCTTTTTTAATTGTTGTGGCTTTTACTATTAAACTTGAAACGGGAAAAAATACTCAAGGGAAGATTTCAACATATATAATTTCAAATACTGTTTTGTGGGTTTTTTTGGGTTATATCTTTTTTAAGGCAATTGGTGAAGATTCTACCTTTCAGATTTGGATGTGGGTTTTGTTTGTTGCTGGAATCTTTTGGATGATTTCAAAAAAGTCGGTTTTAAAGAAGGCTGCTTCTTCGGTTGCAGATAAAGTTATAGAATTGAATAGAACTAGAACCAAGAAGTCTGTTGAAAGAGATAGGACTAACGCGGATGCAATGGATAGTGCTGCCGAATATTCTGCTTCTGGTGGGGAATATGGGTTTTAATTAAACTTCTTTTGTATCTACTTTTTCCCAAAACATTTAAAATTGT
>CAZLZF010000090.1:0-2668 GCA_964563945.1 Candidatus Woesearchaeota archaeon | reverse complement strand
ATGGGCGCTAGGGGAATCGAACCCCTGATTAGCGGTCTGGAGCCGCTCGGTATGCCATTTACCTAAGCACCCAACAAAAAACTAAATAAAAAAGAAATTAAAAACCTTCTCTTTTTTCCAAAGATTTTATTTCTTCAATTTCTTCTATAGAAATAGCACATCCGGTTGATTTTAATGCCCAAAGTAATGCATCCAAAAGTAAATCATTATTATTTAACAAAATAAAATTATTTTTGTAAGCAATCACAATTAATTCAGTTGAACGGACAAAAGAGAATCCTTTAAAAAAATCTAAATTTTTTTCTCTTAATTCTACCTTAGAATGAATTTTTCTTTCAAGAAGCTCTCTTAATTTTTCGGGGCTTTCACAAAGAAGTCTAATCGTTCTTTCATCAACAGCGAGAATATTTTCAAATCCTTTCTCATTTAAAATTTTACTCAAGGCCAAACAAGAAGTTTCTCCTGAGCTAACAATTTTAACCTCTTTTTTCTTTGCAAAAAAAACATTGTTGGATTTAGACATAACTAGATTAGATAATTTAGAAACTTCTTTAGAATTTATTCCGATGCTTTCCGGAAATTCCAAAATTCCCCTATCAATCAAATCTTTTAATTTAAGTGCTTGAAGTTCAAATTTTTTTATTCCCAAGGGAACATCAATAATTTCTTTTTTAACCTCGTTGGTTATTAAAAATTTACCCTTAAAAATTTCCTTTAATTTAGAAAATTCTAAAAAAAGTCCATTCATAGCAAAACTAATCAATGTTCCCGAATCAAAAATAATATATTTTTCTTTCATCATTCAAAAAATTTTTTAACCAATTTAATTCTACTTTTTATATCGACCGTTTTAGATTCGTTATTTTTTTCAAAAACCAACTTTTGCCCAGAATAATTTGCAAGTTCCCAAAGAGAAATTCCTAAAAGTTTAGCTGTTTTTTCCATAGAAATCCCGTGTTCATAAATTTTAGAAGCTTTATTTATCTCTGCCTTTCGAAAAACATCAGAAATGTATATTTTTAAATTTCCAGAAAGTTTATCGATATTGGCTCTAATTAATTTTAAAGAACGTCTAAAATTTTTAATATCGTCGTTTTCTAAAAAAACTATTGCCTCTGAAAGATACTTCAAAACTTTTTTATAAAAAACATCCCATGCCGGATCCTCTTTATAAAAATCCCTTTCCAAAATTTTACTTAAAGAATAAAGAATCACTGCAACCAAAATACTAGAACCATCTTGATCAATTGAAGAAGAATGCACAGTACGATTTGAAAGATTTTTCAATTTTAAAAAATCATTATTGCTCAAAGAAGAAAGAGTCTCCTTTAAAAGATACAAAATATTCTCTTTTTCAATCATAATAAATTAAATTAAAACTATTTAATAAACTTAACGAAATTTAAATAAAATCTTACAAACATTTAAATATACATATGTAATATATTTCATATGAAAAAATCAACATATCACGTTTTTTTTAGCAATCTATCAAATCCCTTAAGGATAAAGATAATAGAATTGTTAAAGGAAAAAGATAAAAATGTCTCAGAACTTTCAAAAAGCTTAAAAATTGAACAAAGCAAAATATCACACGCACTTTCTTCTTTAAAAAAATGTAGGATAGTAGAAAGTTCTCCTAAAGGAAAAGAAAGAATTTACACATTAAATAAAAAAACAATTTTACCAATTCTGGATTTGATTGACAAACACTCAAAAAAATGTTGTATGGGAAATTGTAAATTTTGCACAAGAGAAAAACAATGAAAGAAATTTATTTAGATAACGCTGCGACGACAAAGTTAGACAAAGAAGTAGAAAAAGAAATGAAAAAATACTTTTCAAAAGACTATGGAAATCCCTCTTCAATGCACAAAGCAGGACAAAAAGCAAAAGAATTAATTGAAAAATCAAGAGAAAAAATTGCAAAAGAAATAAACGCAAAAAAAGAAGAAATAATTTTTACATCAAGTGGAACAGAATCAAACAATCTAACAATAAAAGGCTTATTTTGGTCAAACTATCCAGAAAAAAATCATATAATTACCACAAAAATAGAACACGATTGTATACTAAAATCTTGCCGGTGGTTAGAAAAACAAGGAGCAGAAATAACTTATTTAAATGTCGATAAAGAAGGATTTATAGATTTAGAAGAATTAGAAAAATCAATCACTCCTAAAACGATTTTAGTCTCGATAATTCACGCAAATAATGAAATCGGAACAATACAAAATTTAGAAAAAATTGGAGAAATTTGTAAAAAGAAAAATGTTTTATTCCATAGCGATGCCTGTCAATCATTTACAAAAATTAAAATAGATGTAGAAAAAATGAAATTAGATTTGCTTACGCTAAACGCGCATAAAATTCACGGACCAAAAGGAGTCGGAGCACTCTACATAAAAAAAGGAACAAAAATAACTCCGCTTCTTCACGGAGGAGAACACGAATTTGGAATAAGAAGCTCAACACAAAATGTTTTAGGAATTGTCGGTTTCGCAAAAGCAGTAGAGATAAAAAAAGAAAATGAAAAGATAGAAAAAATGAGAGAATACTTTATTGAAGAACTTGAAAAAATACCAAAAACAAAAATAAACGGACCAAAAGGAAAAAATCGTTTATGCAATAATATAAATGTCTGTTTTAATAATATCGAAGCTGAATC
>CAZLZF010000089.1:0-2689 GCA_964563945.1 Candidatus Woesearchaeota archaeon | reverse complement strand
TTTAAAAAAAGTAAGTTGGAAATAGGCCAGATTCTGTTCTTTCCTGTTTTGCAGACGAAAGATGCTGACATTTGACTATGCGGCTTAAATGCCTTGCACCAGTTGAGATGCTCGTTCCAGCCTAACTAAATAGGATCGTTTCTATACCAGAGCTTTGCCTTTCGACAACGGAGATTTCCTCCGCAACCGTTATTGGTGTCCGGACCTTCCTCAGAGCTAATATCGATATAATTCGACATTTTTCAATTTAATGAAAAGTTCCGAAAGTCAGCTTCCCAACTTACCTTTATAGAGATATTCTTGACTTTTTAACTCTTTCTTTTAGAATAATTATTGGTATTTACAAACGGCAACGCACATTGCTATGCAAATTTCTGCATCGGGATTATGTCTACAAGCTGAAGCACATTCTTCAAAAAACCCTCCGGTTTGCTCACACGCAGTCCTTGAAATTCCTTCACATTCGTTATATTCAGAAAGCCATTTTCCAGAATTTAATGTACAATAATCCTCATTGGAATTTTCTTGGAGTGCCTCGAATTCGATAAGTTTACTTGTAAATTGATTGGTTAAAATAAATAAGAAAATTAATAGCGCAACCGAGATAGAGATAAAAATCCCAAAATGTATCTTTTTCTTTTCCATAAAAATAAATTAATTTTCTTAAATATAAATGTTTCTATCTTCTAATTAAGATTCTAGACAGGTTTAAAAATATCCAAGAACAACGAATTAAATGAGTGCAAAAAAAATATTTTTGGGATTTTTATTTATTGTTTTAGTTTCCGTATTAATAATAAATTTTCAAATGTTTCATTTTGCAAAAGAGAATTATATCTCTCAAGAATTTTCAAAAGAAGGAACAAATTTTAGTCAAGACGAAAAGCAAAGTCAACAGTTTTATCCTAATATGAGATATTCTTCAAAAGAAATTTCTTATCGTTTTGAGGATTGTCCAATTTCAAAAAAAAATGATTTTGAAAGGGCAACAGAAATCATTTCAGAAAAAACTATTTTATCTTTTTACGAAGTATTGCATGACGAAGAAATTTTGGTAACTTGTTCGGAAAAGGAAAGAATAGAAGACGGACTTTTTATCGCAGGAGAGGGTGGACCAAAAAACATAACTCTATCGGGGGATTATCATGTAATTAAAAAGGGGTCGGTTCATTTAATAAGAAAATCGGAATGTCCAAATCCAAATGTTGCAATCCACGAAATTTTACACGCACTTGGTTTTGAGCATTCAGAAAATAAAAATAATATAATGTATAATATTTCTTATTGTAAACAAGAAATTGGCCAAGACACATTAGAAATTATAAATAAAATTTATTTAGAGGAGCCTTTTGCAGATTTAATTATAACAAAAGCCAATGCTCAAATTGTTAATAAATATCTAAATTCTACACTCGAGATACAAAACGTTGGATTAATTGATTCTAAAGAATCCGAGTTGATTATAAAATTGGATAGAACAGAAGTAAAAAAAATGAATATCTCTTCGATGGAAATTGGAACAGGAATTTCTATTTCTCTTTCAAATGTAAAAATAAGTTTAAGAAAATTTGAAAATATTTCTTTTGAGATAGAATATGAAGATAAAGAAATTAACAAGGAGAATAATCTCCTTGTCTTAAAAATGAATAAGTTTGAAGAGTAATTTTAGTCCAAATCAAGAAAGTCTATTTCTTCATCAAGGCTAGTTTCCCTAATCCCTTCGTCAATTGTTTCTTCTTCTGTTTCTTCCATTATCAACAATTTCCTCTTTTTTAACGAATTAAATTCGTTTAAATTTTTAAAATAAAACTGTTTTTAATTCTTTCTATTTTAAAAATTTCTAAAAACGAAATAATTTGTGAAAATGAAATAAAAAAACTTTATAAGTTCAAGAAACTAATCAAAATAATGAAAAGAGGTCAAACAACGATATTTATTATTTTAGGATTGGTTTTGGTTTTAATTGTTGTTTTATTTTTTGCACTTAAAGGAACTGTTACTCCCGATAGTACAAATACTGGAGAAATAGATTTAGACAAACAATTTTCTGGATGTGTTGAAAAATCTTTAATAGAAAAAATAGAAATTCTTTCTCGGCAAGGAGGATATATTTCAAATAAGTTAAATTTAACTTTTCGTTTTGAAGACGAAGAAGATCCAACAGATATTGCTTATTTATGTTACCAAAAAAATAATTATCTTCCCTGTATAAATCAACAACCGATGTTAATTTCTCATTTAGAAAAAGAATTAAAAAGAGAGCTAGAAGAAGAAGTTGAAATTTGTTTTAATAATTTAGTAGAAAAATTAGAAGAAAAATATGAGAAAGTCGTTTCAGAATATAGTGGATTTGATTTAAAGATTTATTCTGGAAGAGGGGTTTTAACCGTTAATGGAGATGTTTCCTTTGAAAAATCCGGTGCAACTTCCAGCTATTCTGGATTAAGGAGTATTTATTACACAAAATTTTATGAACTGGTTGTTGTAGCGCAAGAAATAATAAGCCAAGAAGCAAGATTTTGTAGTTTTGAACAAGTTGGGTTTTCATTAATTTATCCAGAATATTCTATTCATAAATTTAGAACGGGAGATTCAAATTTAATTTACACAGTAACGGATAAAAAAAGTGGGGAATTTTTTAGATTTGTAATTAGGGGATGTGTTATTCCTCCAGGATTTTAAATTCCTC
>CAZLZF010000088.1:0-2693 GCA_964563945.1 Candidatus Woesearchaeota archaeon | reverse complement strand
TTCTACACCGCAAACTTATTTGTTGAGCGTAAATGGCCGTACCGATCATGCTTCCATTAAAATAATCAATACAGGCAATGCCGGAAAAAATCGCGTAGAATATCTATCCGGCGGAAATGAAATGCCCATTACCTATCAGTTAAAATCGGATAAAGGGGAAACACAAAATCCGTTTGATCTTGGAGACTCAATGGAATATGTGGGATATGCCACAAACAATGCTACAGCGGTTGAAAGTGAAGTTATCAGGCAGGTACAAACCGGTTCGGAAAGTTTAGAGTTGATATTCTCTTTAGTTGAGGATGGACAACCGTGCCCCGGAACTCCAACTTTAGCCGATGCCGATGGCAATACATACAATACAGTGCAAATTGGCATCCAATGCTGGATGAAAGAGAATCTGCGTGTAACTCAATATCCCACTAATACCAATATTCCGTTGGGAGATTCTACAAGTTATTCAATTGCTTACCGTTATTTTCCTGATAATGACTCAAGCAATGTATCTACTTATGGTTATTTATACAATTGGATTGCCGTGATGGGCGGTTCGGGCAGTAGTAGTGCCAACCCCAGTGGCGTTCAAGGCATTTGTCCAACCGGTTGGCACGTACCAAGCGATGCCGAATGGACACAACTCACCGACTATGTGAGCAGCCAGAGCCAATATGTATGCGGTAGCGATAGCACATACATAGCCAAGGCGTTGGCTTCTGATACTGGTTGGTTAACTTCTTCCGACACTTGTGACGTTGGCAACACGCCTTCTGCCAACAACACTACCGGTTTTTCGGCTCTGCCGGCAAGCCGCTACTGCGGTGGCTACAATATTTTCGGTAGCCTCACCGACTTTTGGAGTGCTACCCAAGGCGGTGATAACAACGCATACAACCGCTATTTCGATTATGGCAATCCTTACGTGTACCGTCTCAATTCCTATAAGTATCTCGGTTTATCTGTCCGTTGTGTCCGTGATTAGAAAATGCGTTAGGGATTGTAGCGGAAAGCCCGACGGCGAGCGTAGCGAGCCGGAACGCCCAAAAAAAAGAGATGATAAAAAAAGTGATTACTGGTTTGAGTGTGAATAGGAATGAAAATGTAGATGTTCAATAAAATTAATACAAACAAAATATTATTAAAATGAAAAACTATTTAAAATTTAATTTAGCCGGAAAAAAATTATTCCCCGTATGGTTTGCTTTTTTGATTTTTTTCGTAGTCCCATACATGCTGTTTATTGTTAAATATGAGCAAACCATTATTACAGGAGAACGTGCCCCCTGGTGGATATTCCTTCTCTTGATACCAATAATAGTTGCTGTATTTGTATTTACTTTTTACTATATAAAATTTATTATTGAGGGAATTGAGTATAAAGAAAAATCACTGCTCTTCAGCGGCAAATTCTGGGAATATTTCGGAATAATACTGTTGGGTTTTTTCCTTTCCGTTATTACCTTTGGAATATATGGTGCCTGGTATTGCAGGGATATTCAGCGTTTCTTTTTGAAAAACACCACGCATGATTCTCATAATTTTAATTTTCTGGGAAAAGGCGGTAAATTATTGGTTATTTTGCTGCTTACCATGTATATTCCAATAGTAATACTTGCTATTCTGAATATTAAATATTTTAATGCAAGTACAAGCGTAATATCATGGTCAAAGTTTGCCTATCAGATTGTGGTTTGTTTTATCATGATCCCCTATATGTATTTGGTTTATAAATGGTTGGTGAATATTTCGCATAAAGATTACCGGATTTCGTGGGAAACGAAATTTTGTCCTTCCTGTGGAAAAATTGCGTTGGAAATGTTGCTGACCGTTATAACAGTTGGAATTTATTTTCCGTTGGCTATAGTAAGATTATATAAATACTTTGCTGAAAAGACCATCATAACCGGTCAGGATACTGTTAAAAGATTCGGATATGACAAGGATCAATTAGGCGATTTTCTTTTGATTTGGGGACAGACATTGCTGACAATAATCACCTTGGGGATTTATTTCCCTTGGGCATGCTGTAAAATCATGAAAAATATTTTGGGCAGGACTTATATTGAAGAAAACAGTCTTGAAGTGAATTAATTTTTTCTTTTTTTGGGCGTTCCGGCTCGCAGGCTCGCCGTCGGGCTTTCCGCTCATAGTCCTCGGCAGGCTCGCAGGCTCCCCTGCCTCCGGGCTATCCGCTACAATCCCTAACGCGTAGCAATTCCTGACGGAATTGCTACAGGAAACCGATAAGCAAAAAGACGGTTCTGTTAGACGGTATTTCCCGGCAATATTCTCAGAACTTGCCGCCGGAGGATGGAACAGGTGGTATAAATATTTTTTAATCGGTATAGGCGTTTAAGTCGCTGTTGATTTATAGAAAAGCGCTACTTTTGTGACGTGGAGAAAAGAAAACAATATACAGGCGTGAATTTGATAGAGTTCAATAAATATTTTCAGACCGACGAGGATTGCTGCCGTTATCTGTCTGCCATAAAATGGTCATCAGAAAGTCCTTACAAGTGCAAGAAATGCGGTCATGCGAAGTATGGAAAGGGTATGCAACAATTGCATATTCATATAATGAACATTCAGGGTTGGCTGCGAGGAATACACTACCATTGTTCAAAGGAAAGTTTGCAAGGTTATCTTGACGAGTATCGGTTATTACCCATCGAGGCTCGTCGGGTTTTTGTTTTATT
>CAZLZF010000087.1:0-2703 GCA_964563945.1 Candidatus Woesearchaeota archaeon | reverse complement strand
CAAAAGTACTAAAAGAGAAATAAAGTAAATTTCGATAATTCCTTTTAGGACGAGACTTCCCGGTCGCTTTTTTGCGGCAGCGGCACATCGCCAATCATTCTTTTACACAAAATGTTAGCCATTTTTATTTCATCAGATTAATTTCTGTTATTTCAGTTTGTGTAATTCCATCTACCTCAATTATTTTTTTAAATATCACTTTATTTATCAATTTTAGTTTTAAGTTATAGAAATATAAGTATTTTGAGTTGAAATTAAGAGTAACATTAGAAAGTTCTTCTTCTTTTATTGGATCATCTCCAAGTTTAGACATCTCTTCAATCATTTCTTTTACAATCCTATTTACTTCTTCTTGATTTGTTTTTTCTTCGTTTTTAATTATCAAAATATCAGCATCTTTTGAATCAACAGTAATTTCGCTAACAACTGGCAATGAATCTCCTCCGAAATAGTTTGGATAAAAGTATTCAGATGTTATGGCCATTCCCTCAGTGAATTCTTGTGAATATAAACTGAAATACAAATCAATCTCAGGAAAGTAAGTTGACAGCAATTTCTCAGGAGTTGAATAAGTTGGTTCAAGCTGCTGATTAATCAGAACCATAGTTGCAGAATCAATTTTTGTCATCTTATTGTTGTAAACTTTTAAAAGACTATTTTGTATATTCTGTTTCATTTCCTCATAATTCAACAATTCAATTCCTCCCAAATTGGGATCAAATAAAATCTCAATTTCAAAATCCCTATAAATATTATACAGTTCATTATGTTCAGGACCAATTTGGCTTATTAGTTTTTCTGGACCAACTGCCTTTGTCTTACCATACTTCCATACACATTTTAATCCTTTATCTTGTTTAGTGAATCTAGCCTTAATTTCTGTTACTAGTGCAAAATTTTCACTCAAAGGCTCTCTCGAATCAATTTTAGATCGCTTTATTGTATATTGATATGTTTTTCCTGTTTTAAAATTACTTTCAATTTTATAATTCTGACTATAAGCAGAAAATGTAATGAAAGTCAAAATGTAAATCAATGTTCTTTTCATAATTTATCGTATTTTTTTAAGTTGAAGCACAATAATTTGTTGCATGGTATCGTGCGGATTACAAAGCGATTTCCTATCAGTTTATACCGACTTTTTTACAATTACAAATATTTGTAATCCACTGACAGCTTCATGCACTACACCATGTCTTATAGCCCGTTTTTATTCATTTTCTTTAATAAATCCTTTCAATTTCATTATAATATTATCTAATTCAGATTCCTTATCAGAACAGTATATTGTAACTGAAGGTCTGATTGTTTTTATATCATTATCAATAGCCTCATATGGTTTATTTTTAAAGTAATATTCTAATGCAACAAAGGAAATCCATTTCTGATAATTATCCGAGTAAAGTTTATTTGTTTTTAAGTCCATGAATTTACAAGGGTTTTTCTCAAAGTATGGTTGGCAATATGAACCCATTACTTCAGCTAATGCTCCATCGGCTATTTTAACTGCATAATTAAAAACATGCAAATAAAAAGGTTGAGTTTCCTGATTAGCCGTTAAAACACTATCAAGAAACGCAAATGTCAATGTATCATCACTAAGTACGAATTGTCCTTGATAAAACATTTTTGCATAAGTGTCAATTTCGGGATGATTTAGGTAAAATGTAATTGGTTTCCCATTTAACTCATTAACAAAACAATTATTTGTTAATATTGGATATTTATCTGGTTTATTATCATCAGGTATCTTGTTCGAAAATGTTTTTATATTCTTTAATTCTTGTCCAATTTTAACTGCTGCAATTTTTAACGCATCAGTTATTTTATTAATCTCCGAGCAAGTTGAATTAACACTTATCAACCGTGAATAAATCAATTGTAAGTCAATCCGATCATAAATTGGAGATTCATACTCCGAAATAAGAAATACTTGAATTTCCTTTCTCTGTTCACAAAATGCAGATATAGTTGCTAAAGGATATTCTTCTGTGAATAGAAACAATTTTTCATTATTTTCTTCTCTTAATTCAACTTTATTCTTGTTAGTCAAATAAAAATCTTGTAAGAATTGACCTATCTCAGCTTTTACTTTATTAAAATCTTTAATCCTTGATTTATGTACATATCCCGTCCTGAATTTAAAATCAACTTTCCACCAATCAGAGCTATTGTCAGGATAGTATTTAAATTCTTGTCCAGTTATTATAATTCCTATAATATCAGATTCGCCCGATGGTTCAAGTCTTAAATTTGTATATCCATCAGAATCATTGATGTACCCTAATTCCTGCGATTTTATTGGAATCAGACCAATAAAACAAAATAATATTGTTATTTGCAGTGTTTTCATAAATTGACTTTCAACTATGTGATATAAATATTTAAATCATCCTTTTATAGGGGAATCTGCCTATATCGACTAGTTTCATATACTTATAGGATATTTTATAAATACAACCACAAAAATACCGTTTATTTTAATTAATCCAAATAGTTTTTTTCCTTTTTTGGAGTGAGAATGTGTTGTTTGTTTGGGCAGTCCTTCGTTGCCCCATTTTCCTTACGCCAATAACCCCTGAACAAGAACAACGCATTCCTTAAAATCAAACATATCAAAGAAAAATCAAAATCTTTATTATGGATGAAAATAAATCATGTATATTTGTTCGTTATTATATGATAGAATCTGTCGACCGTAAT
>CAZLZF010000086.1:0-2732 GCA_964563945.1 Candidatus Woesearchaeota archaeon | reverse complement strand
AAGAATATTTTCCATCCACTTTTCTTTTTTTTGCATCATATCGCAATTCAACAAGAATCGTCCAAGAACCAGGAAAAGATAACTCTATTTTATTTGACATAGGATCAACATCTTCGTGAGAATCAAAATCTCCCTGAACAATAATTTTGCCTTGGCGTTTAACATTCAAAATGGTCTTTGTTTCTAAGATTGTCTCAACTTCGGTGGCACTAAGAGAAACCTTTTTTTCCAAATCGGCTCTATCCTCCACTTGTTCGGCCATCTCCCTAAGAGAATACAAATAAAAAACTCTCTCCTCAATTGGAATTATCTCATCTATATCTTCAGGCACATCTGCTTTTGGAATAAAATTATCATAAACTGCAGAAAATCTATCTCCAAATAAAAATATTCCCGCAAGAACAAGTGCAACAACTACAACAACAATTAAAATTTTAACATTCGTCTCCATCACAATTTGCCCAGACTTTTTAATTTTCATTTTAAAATTTCAATCCAGAAAGTATTCCAGAAATAGCATTTTTATTTGAAAAAATAATTATTGAAACCAAAACAAGAACACCTAAAGCAATCAAAATCCATCCCAAAAAATCATTTTGTAATCCTCTCTTATTTTTCATAATATTTTAACAAATAATAGATTAATAAAACTTATCCTAAAATTCAAATTAAAATTAAATATCTTTTAGCACATATATTTACATGAAAAAAATGAATTTATTACTTTCCGCTCTTTTAATCTCGAATATTTCAAACTCATTTGATACAACACAAATAAAAAAAGGACTTTTGGAAATAGGAAATGCAATCTACAAAAATGTCTCTAAGGAAGAAAAAGAATTAGAAACTTTCCAAATGAAGGGGAAAAAAATATATTCTTCAAAAGAACTAATTGATTTAGGAAAAGGAAAAATAGAATATGAACTTTTAAAAGAAAATAATAATTTATATTTTTCAATATATCCAAAAAGCGATAAAATAAATGTAAGAGAATACGAAAAATACCTCACAATTCTAGAAGGAACCGAATTATTTATTTCTTTTCCAAATACAAACAAAATATTGGAATATTCCTCACAAGGAACTTTTATTAAACAAAAATTTTTTGAAGAAAAAGGTTTAGAGAAATCAAAAAAAGGTTTAATTTATTTTGAAAACCACGAAGAAGCAAAAAGAATAATTGAAAGTGGAGAAAAATCTTTAGAAAATATTATTTCTACTTTTGGAAAAAAAGTTCAAAAAAAATTTGAAGATTACATTAAAGAATCGAAAAGAAATTACCTTGAAGGAATAAAAGAAGAATTAAAAGTTCCAAAAAATTTTTCTTTAGAAAAAATACCTTTAGGAATTCCAGATAAATTGCTCGGACAAAAACTATCTTCCGTAGAGTATAAAATAACTTTCAAAGAGATACCAAAAAATTTTTCAATTTATTCTATTCTAAATTTAAAAGAAGAAGAAAGTAAATTGTTAAAAAAGATAGAAATAAATTTAGATTAACCTATCACTCCGACTAAAACAACCGAAACAAGGAATCCTAATGCTATTGTTGCAATTAATGCTGTAATAAAATAAAGTCCGATTCCAACTTTCAAATTTTTTCCAGTTTGATTTGTAGCTTCCAAACTATCCTGTCCCGAACTAATTGTAACTAAAGCAGAAGTTAAAATAAAAGTTATTTCTATTAAATAAATTCCAATTGCAACTTGTAAAAAGTATGGAGGAATCATAAATTGGACATTAAATAAATCTTGAAAGGTTGAAAGAGTAGAAATCATACCACTTGCTTCTCCACCAGCAAGCATTTCTTCTAAATTCAATTTATTTAAAATAGAAATAATCATTGAAGAAAGTGCAACGACAATTCCTGAAAGCAAAGGCGCCAAAAAAGTCATATTGCTTTTCATATCCGAAATTATTTCGGCAAGTAAATCTTTCAAACGTTCATTAATTTTATTTATATTTTTTATATATTCGGAAATACTCATCAAACTATTTGCAGCAATTGCTAAACCTTTTTTGGAAGATTCTATTAGAATTCTCATACTCGTCGCAATAAGTTCCGAAGGATAATATCTTATCGCTCCTCGCCGATTATCAAAAATTGCCTTTTCAACACCCATTCCCATTTGTTGAATATTATAATTTACCCTATTAAAAAAATCGGCAGTTTTCAAACCCTGACTAGATTGAGCAACTTGAGAAAAAACCAATTCGGGAGGAGTTCCATTCCCAAGACGATTTCCAAGTTGAAACAACGAACCATTAAACTCTTTTTCTATTTCTTTTGTTTCTCTCCTTGCAACAATTAATTCTTTTGTTTTCATAGAATAAGCCATTGAAAAAAATATTGCTCCCCCAAGAGGCAAAAATAAACTTAATAATAAAGCACCCATTCCAAAAGGACCCGCGCCATTTTCTTTAAAATCAAATATTTTGTCGGAACCCAAAAAAGGAAGCCCAATTTGTTCAAATGTAAAATCTTTTACACTTAAACCAATCCATTCTGAAATTGGAGTATACTGAAAAATAATTGGAGAAAGTGCGAGCAAAAAAAGAGGCAAACAAATTAAAAATGCCTTGAAATAAGGCCCCTTACTAATATATTTTGGATAAAGAGGATTTTGTTCCAAAAAATCAGATTCTCCGTATCCACCCGGTCTTAAGAACATAACTTTATCCACCAAATAAAAAACAAAAAAAGGAATAACCAAATTATACAAAATTAAAAC
>CAZLZF010000085.1:0-2861 GCA_964563945.1 Candidatus Woesearchaeota archaeon | reverse complement strand
ATATTCCTCCTTGGCAAATTCCAAATAAAAGTTGTTTTTTGTCTTTATGGTATTTCAAACAATCTTTTGCCCAAAGGTGTGTTCTTTCGGTTGCGATTTTTACTTCTTCTTTTGATTGTCCGTATAAAGGCATTTGATCTAGGCACATTGCAACATCCGAGCCAATTTTTTCTTCTATTTTCATTACTTTTTTTGGATTTAATTTGTGAATCGAACCATCATAAGGGCTTTTAAAAATTAATCCGTCGTCTGAATTTTTTTTGTTAAATTTTTTTAAACTTAACGCTTGAAATCCTCCAGAATCTGTGAATGAACATCCGGACCATTTCATAAAATTTTGTATTCCTTTATTTTTTTGAATTATTTTTAATCCGGGTTTTAGATATAAAAGGAAGGCATTCGAAATCATTGCGTATCCGCCTAATTCTAAAATTTCTTTTGCTTCTAAATATTTTGGAGCACCTTTCGTTGCAACGGGCATAAAAAAAGGCGTTTCATACTCTCCCGTCTTTGTTTTTAAAATTCCGTTTCTTGCATTTTTGTCTTTATTTTTTATTTCAAATGTCATTTTCAAAAGGTTTTTATATGCATTATCTATTATTATTTTATGGGAGGCTTAGGTGTTTTTATAGTTGTTGGATTGATATCCTTGGGAGTTTGGATATTTTTTGAAGCGAGTAATTTCAAGAGTAAAATTTATACCACGCTTATTTTGTCTTTTTTGACTTTTCTTTTGATTAGTAGTGCTTTTTTGTTTAAGGGAAGAGATATTGATTTATCAACTTCGGAAGGAATTGTTGAAGCGGGAGTAATTTATGTTTCGTTCGTTACAGTTGCAATAAAAAACGTTTTTACTGTTACTGCTAACGCGATAAATATGGATTGGGCTCCTGAAAAAAATCAGAGTTCTTCTAAAAAATGAAAAGAGCAATTCTTATTTTGTTATTGTTTTTACTTTTTAGTTCTCTTTTAATAATTAGCAATAATAATATTTATTTGTTTGAAGAGGGGGGTTTGGTTTCTTTTGGTAAACTTTATCTTTCGTGGCTTGTTTCGGTCGGTTCAAATATTGTTTCTCTTACAGGTAATTTTGTTAAATCTGGGGATTCTTCAAATTCAACAAATAAATTGTAAAATTTATAAGTAAATGTGATTTTAATTTGACATGATTTTTTTAAAAAAAGAGAGGGAGTTGAAAAGTTTTCTTAATCCAAAAAGTGTTGCGATAATTGGTGCTTCTGAAAATTTAGGAAAGGTGGGAGGTATTCTCGTTGATAAATTGAAAACTTTTTCTGGAGAAAAAATTTTAGTTAATCCAAATAGAGATTCTATTTTTGGTTTGAAATGTTATAAGTCAATTTTAGATTATAAAAAAAATATAGATTTGGTCTTAATTGCGATTCCAAAAGAATTTGTTTTGTCTTCTTTAAAAGAGTGTGTAAAAAAGAAAATAAAAAATGTTATTATAATTTCTGCAGGATTTTCTGAAATTGGAGATAAAAAATCTGAGGAGAAAATTTTAAAAATTTCTAGAGGGAATAAAATGAATATTCTCGGTCCGAATTGTTTTGGAATTTCTGTTCCTTTTTTAGGATTGGATACAACTTTTTCTAATACTTCTTGTAAAGAGGGAAACACGGCTTTTATCTCTCAAAGCGGAGCACTCTTTAGCTATGTTTCTGATATAAAAAAATTGGGATTTTCTTATTTTATTAGTTTAGGAAATATGGCGGATCTTTCTTTTGAGGATTTTTTACCTTTTTTAATAGAGGATAAAAAAACAAAAAAGATTGTTCTTTATGTCGAGAAATTAAAAAATGGAAGAAAATTTATTGAAGTTTGTAAGAAAAGTAAAAAAGAAATTGTTGTTGTTAAAGTTGGTTCTTCAAGTAAGGGAAGCCAAGCAGCGATTTCTCATACTGGGAGTTTAGCAACGGATTATAATATTTATAGAGGAATTTTTAAGCAAGCGGGAATTTTTCAAGAGGAAACTATTGAAGATGCATTTAATTTGCCAAAAATAAAAAAGAAATTTAATGCGATTTCTCCTACGATAATTACAAACGCTGGTGGCGCGGGGGGACTTTTAGCGGATGGTTTAGAGCGTGCGGGAATTTCTCTTTCAATTCCTCCAGTAGATATTTTAGGAACTGCAACTGCGCAGGATTATAAAAATGCAATTTATTCTGTTAAAAAGGGTTCAACAATTTTTTTAATTTTAACTCCTCAAAGAATGTCTCAAATTGATGAGACTGCAAAAATTATTCTAGAGAATAAATCTTCTTGGAATTTTATTTGTTTCTTTTTGGGAGAGGGTTCGGTAAAGAATGCAAACGAAATTTTAAAAAAGGGAGGAGTTTTGGTTTATAATAATTTATAAAATGGAAAAAAAAGAAAAAATAGTTTTGCGTAATTCTGAAGAAATAAAAATTCTTAAATCAAAAAATGAACTCTTAAAAGAGAAGGTTAAATATTTTGATAACACTTTTAGGCGTGAACTAAAAAATTCTATTCGGACAGCGATTCTTGCAGCGTTTAGTTTTTTAATTGCCTTACAATGGAGAGAGTTAATTACCGAGACTGTTAAAAAAATTTCAGGGGGAACTCCTTTTTCTGGTCTTGTTTTTACTACAATAATTATTACTCTTCTTTGTGTTCTTGGAATTGTTTTGACTTCGCAAATTTTATCGGATAAGAAAAAAGAATAAATTTTTTAAAGAATTTTTTTGGTCTTTTTTACTTTAACCAAATATTTAAATAGTATTTTATCTCCTTTCTCTTAGGATGTTTAATATAAAAAATAAGAAGGGTTTATCGGATGTTGTAACGACGGTGATTATAATTGCTTTGGCTCTCGTTGC
>CAZLZF010000084.1:0-2920 GCA_964563945.1 Candidatus Woesearchaeota archaeon | reverse complement strand
TTCTCCAATTATTTTTTCTGTAGCAATATTTATATCGTTTACTTCTATAGAAAAAGAGATTACTTCTTTTGTTTTAATTTTTATTTTTTCTAACGGGTTTAAACTGTCTTTGGTATCCACAAGATAAAAACTTCCTTCTTTTAATTCTTCAAGCTCTTTAAAATTATTTGGAAAAATTGGTCCAGGGTAAATTAAGTTATTCTCGACGTAACTAGTGTGGATGTGCCCCATAGCGTAATAGTCTGCTGCGGGCAATTCTTCTTTGTTAATATACTCCATTGGAATTCCTTGCGTGACTTCTTTTATTGTTGTATGGAGCATTAAAATTTTAAACATTCCAGGAGCATCTTGCAATTTTATTCTCTTTAAATCTTCAATTTCTAATCCAGATTTTTTTCCAGGATAACCATAAATTGCAACAGTTCCTTCAATTGTTGGATTTAAAAACAATTTTCCCTCTCTTTCTTCGTAATCTTCGACATTTTTACAAAATCCTGCTTTTTCTAAAACATCCAAAAAAGTTTTTCCAGAAACAGAATAATCGTGGGAACCCGCAATGAGATAACAAGGAATTTTTGCTTCCTTTAATTTCCTAAACTCTCCAAAAGTTCTCTTTAAAATTTCAATCGGAGGATAGGCTGAATCAAACAAATCTCCTGAAATTAAAACGAAATCTAATTTTGACTCAATACATTTTTCTATCGTTTTTTCAAACGCATTAAAGTTTAACTCCTGCATTTCGTTTTGTTTCCATCCACCCAAGTGAACATCAGAAATATGTGCAAATCTTACCATATTAATTAAATCGGGTAGTTGTTTTTAAGGTTTGTTGGGACGAATAGATAGAATTTATATTGCACTTATAAAGAAACGCTAAGCACTTATTTTATTTTTAGATTATCTTAAATTGCTAATCTCTCTTGCTCGATTAATTAAAGATTCGGTTACGCTATTTAAAATTGCAGGTTTTAATCTATCTCCAATCGAAACTGCTTCCCATAAGGAATCTTTTGGATTATATCTTTCACCAAATTCGTTCTTTTTTGGATCTTTTTCGTAAATATTCGGCATTCTTCCTGCATCCAAATATTTAATTAACTCTCCTTGGAGGTACTTTTCCATTGTTCCAGTTAGTATGTATCCTTGCGTAAGTCCTTTTCGATGGTCTCCTTTTTTTTGGTTTCTAAATATATCAATTATTCCTTGATCTGTTAAGGAGTTGTATTCTTTTAGGGAGATTACTGGGAAAATTTCTCTTCTTACCATTCCATAAACAATTGGAAATTCTGGAAGAACTTCGGGGTTTTCACTAAAAACGCTTTCCAGTCTTTCTTTTAGCGAAGAGTATTGTTTCTCTAAATGATATGCTCTTAAAAGAACATCATTTCTTTCTGGAAATCTTAAAAAATTTAAAATAAAATTTCCTTCTTCTAATTTATTAATCAATTTTGTCATCTAAACCTTGAAATTTTTAGATTTAAAAACCTATCGATTTGCTTTTTTTAGTAAATTTTTTTATATTTAATCAAAAAAGGAATCAATTATTTTAGAAAAGATTGATTTTTCTTCTTTTTCCTCGGAAATTTCTTCTTTTGCTTTTTCTTCAATTTTCGTTTCTTCTTTATTTTCTTGTTTTTCCTCAGAAATTTCTTTTTTCTTCTCTTCTTTTATTTTTTTTTCACTTTCAATGCTTTTTTGGGTTTCTTCCAATTTTCTTTCGAAGTTAGATAATCTATTTGAAAAATCTTCTCTAATTAGAGAAATAACTTTGTTTGCAGCATCCCTGTCGCATTTTTCTTCTTTTAGTGATTCTATTTGCGAAAAAGCTTCTTTCTTGAATTTTTCTTCTTGTTGGAATCTTTTTTCAATTTTAGAATCAAGCTCTTCTTCTAAAAATTTTGAAATTTTTTTCTTGGAGTCTTTTTCAAAATTTTTTTCAAACTCTTGAAACTCTTCTTTTAATTTTTCAAAATCATTTAAAAGAGCAATATTTTTTTCAAAAGACTCGTCTTTTGATTTATTTTTCACTTCTTTTTTAATTTTTGCAACTTCTTTTTTTGTTGAAAGTGCATCTTTTAAGAATACTTCATTTGAGTCAGAAAAATCTTTTTTAATCTCGTCAATTATTTGATTTATTTTAGAAATTTCTACCTTCAATTCGTTTTCTTTTTCAGATTCTTTTTTTAACTTTTCTTTTTCTAATTCTTCTAATTTTGAAGAAACGAAAGGCATTCTTTCTTCCAACAACTCTTTATTCTTTTTTGATAGTTCGGATATTTGTTTTTTTAATCTTTCATTATCTTTACGAACGTTATCAAAAGAATTTTTTAATTTGCTATCTATTAAGTCGAATCTAATTTCGTTTCCCTTCATTTTTTTCTCTTCTTTTACCATTGTTGTAATTTTATAATTAAAAAATTCCTTTTAAATATTATTGTAGTCAATTTGCTCTATTTTAGTAAGATTATTAATCTATAAAATTATCTATTTTTATGGAAGAAAAGAAAATTAAATTTCGAGAGAGTATAACTCCCAAAGGCATTTTAATTCTTGCTGGAAAAAATTCTAAAAATAATGAGGAGCTCGTTGCTCAAGCGGGAAAAGAAGAGTTTGTTTTTCATACGGTTTTACCCGGAAGCCCCTTTGTAAATTTGAAAGGTAAGCCAAAAAAAGAGGATTTGAGGTATGCCGCAATTTTTTGTGCGAGATATTCAAGGGATTGGAGAGACAATAAGAAAGATGTTTTAATTCACATTTTTAAAGGAAAAGATATATACAAAGAGAAAACAATGAAAGAAGGGACATTTGGCATAAAAAAGTTCTCAAAAATCTTAGTTAAAAAAAATGAAATAGAAGATTTTCTTCACCAAAAGGTTTAAAGAACTAAAAATCATTTTAAAATCATGACAGATATGGGTGT
>CAZLZF010000083.1:1656-2923 GCA_964563945.1 Candidatus Woesearchaeota archaeon | reverse complement strand
CGAAGAAGAAACAAAAACAATCATTATAGAAATAAAAATTATATTTAAGGTTAAAAAAATTATTGCAGAATAGCTAACATCCATCCCTTTTTTATTCATATATTTCATACATTTTAAAGCATTAATAATCTTATAAATGTTTCAATAAAAAATAAGCCAGCAGAGGGATTTGAACCCCCGACCCTCGGTTTACAAAACCGATGCTCTACCCCTGAGCTATGCAGGCATAAATAAACAAGAAAAAAAGAAATTAAAAACTATTCGGTTTTTTCTTCTTCCACTTTTTCAGGATCAATCTTTTCTTCTTTATTAGAATCTTTAACTAATGGAATTTCTAAAAATTTTTCAACTTCAAAAATCCTTATTTCAGATAAAGCCAAAGGATAAATTTTCTTTAAAGAAACCGCCAATTGCTTTTGCAAGTTTCCTCTAAATATTTCTGAAAGAACATCGTCAACAGATTTATCTTTTATTCTTTCAACAATTTCTTCACGACATTTGTTTCTTAATGCTTTTCTAACTGCCCTTGAAACTTTTCTACGAGTAATTAAAAATGGTTTAACCCTAACGCTTGCATCTAAACAATTCGTAGAAAAAGAATCCTCTACATAATTTGTTCCTGTTCGAAGCATTCTTTTGATATAATAAGGAAGAACAACCATTTTCAAAGGTTTTGCTACAGCGCTATGCCCATCAACAGAAACTTTCAAAGATAAAACACTTCCCTTACCTCTCAAAAGCCTTGTTAAATCGTATTTAATGAATCTTCCATCAAGTTCAGATATTTCATAAGCTTGAAGCGGAACTTCTCTTTTTATCAAAGGTATTTCTACTTCAAAAAATCTTTTTTTTCTTTTTGCGATTGCCATTTTATTCTTGTATTTGTTTTCCTGCTCGTTTATTTCTTCTGCTTGTTCTGTATTTTGATTTTTTACAGACCTGACAAGTATACATAATATTTGTCTTTTTATTTGTTTTTGATTTTCTCTTGAATTTTGAAACTGCCGGTTTAGAGTATCTTCCTTTATTTCCGATTCCTCTATTTAATCCTCTAGCTCTAGCTCTTGCTTTAGAACCTCGAGTAAGTGTTCCTCTCTTGTTACCTGTAGAAACTAACTTAATCTTCTGTTCTGTTTGAGTTTTACAGTGAGGACAAAATCTTTTAGTTGTCTTTGGAACTTTTACCATAATAAGAAACAGAAAATCTGAGTTTAAAAAGGTTTTTATATTTATGGTCCCGCAGTTAAAACTATGAGAGTAAAATTTG
>CAZLZF010000083.1:0-1556 GCA_964563945.1 Candidatus Woesearchaeota archaeon | reverse complement strand
CCATATGATCCCACCCGGAATCGGACCGGGATCTCATCCACGTCAAGGATACGTCTTAGCCACTGGACTATGGGATCGTTTATATTAAGAATATAAAGAGAGTTTATAAAATTTGGGAAAAATTCTTTTTAAAGAACCAAACTTTTATAAATGCAAAATTCATAAAGAGATTATGGGATATGCTGGAGTAACAATAAGAACAATGCCGGATTCACCGACAGTAAATCTTGAAGAAATAAAAGATAAAATAAAAGAATTTGTAGAAAGCGAAGAAGGAAAAATAATTGAACAAAAAGAAGAACCAATTGCATTCGGATTAAAAGCAATTGTAACAAAATTCAAATGGGACGAAACAAAAGATTCTGATAAATTCAACGACAAAATCGCAAAATCAAAAAACATAAATTCTTCCCAAGTTGTAGATGTTAGAAGAATGGTTCAATAAATATAAAAACATTCTTTTATTTTAATTAATATGAAAAAAAGAGAATTAACAAAATTATTTTTAATTTTAATTATTTTTAACTTCATCTTTTACTTAAGTGCAGAAGTAATAGAAAAAAATATTGATGCAATAAAAAATCCCGAGAGAATAACTCAAGATATAAGAAATACCACACAAGGAATAAACCTTAATCTTGCAAATAGCGCAAAAATACCCGACCAAATTGCATTTTTGCCTAAACTCTTATTTAACATCCATAATGAAATAACTTTTTCAGAATTCATAATCTATTGCGCAATGTTATTTTTAATTTTTTTAATAATTAGTCAAATCGTACCAATGCTTGAACTTTTTGAAGGATGGATAAATACCTTAGTTTCTGTAATAATAACCTTAATTGCAGGAATTTCCGGAGGAATTACAAAAGGCTCTGAAATATGGATCTTGTTATTATCAAAAATAACCTTCTTTGATAAAATAGGTTCTTGGACAATAAGCTTTATGGTAATAGGACTTTTAATTATTTACGTTTTATT
Source organism: Candidatus Woesearchaeota archaeon (assembly GCA_964563945.1). GTDB lineage: Archaea > Nanobdellota > Nanobdellia > Pacearchaeales > GW2011-AR1 > CAZLZF01. The sequence continues at coordinate 575 of CAZLZF010000083.1, read as the reverse complement.
AAAAAAATTCTTAACTTCAATGAAAGAATCTGCCAAAATAACCAAAGCAACTTACGACGGAATACGTGCCGGAACGGGAGTAGCAATACAAAAAATTCAAGCAGATATTACTTTGAAGAGGAATTAAAAAAATTATCTGCAAATGCATTTACCGCTTTTTGAGATGCCTCTGCACTTTTTTCTCTAACTTTTTTTCTTTTTAATCTAAGATATGCACTAAGTTTTTTATTTAAATAAGAAAAAAGTCCAAGCATTCCAAAAACAACAAATAAAAAGAAAGTCCTCGTCCAAATATATTCTGGAGAAAAAACTAGGCGACCAACAACTAAAACGATTACTTCAAAAAAACGAAATTGAGCAAAGATTACGCAAATTGCTAAACCACCTAAATAAGAAAGTCCATTTTCAAAAAAACCCGTTGAAGAAAGTAAATCTGAAATATGAAAATAAAAATAAATCCACAAAAACAAAACAGAAAGAAAAACTAAAGAAAGAGAATAAGGAACTCCAAAAATAATCCTAAAAATAATAGAAATTTTTGTCAAAACCCTATCTAAAAAAGCGACGCCAGGATT
>CAZLZF010000082.1:0-2953 GCA_964563945.1 Candidatus Woesearchaeota archaeon | reverse complement strand
CAGTTCAGAGAAATATTACAAGGAGAGGAGTGCTTATTTTATTCTGATTTAAAAGAAAAATTAAAGACAGCAAACAGTTTGTGGCTTGATAGCCGTGGTGATATAAAAAATTTTATCACCTCTTATTTAAAAAAGTTGGGTTAGCCTAATAGAAAATTTAAACAAGGGACAAAAAGCCCAACATCTGCGAATCTGGTGTTATAAAATCTCAAGGTTTTATTTTTAGGTTGGGCATAAAGGAGATCAAAACATTTAAGATATTTACTATTTTTATAATATGTTGTATAATAAAATCAAATATATATTAAAAAAACCTAGCTATTTAACAAAGATAAATAAAATGAAAAAATTTCAACGAAAAAAAGAAGATTTTGTCTGTCAAAATTGTGGAACAAAAGTTAAGGGGAATGGCTATACCAACCATTGCCCAGTTTGCTTGTATAGTAAACACGTAGATATAAACCCCGGAGATCGTTTATCTAATTGTCGTGGATTAATGGTTCCGGAAGACTTTGAAATAAAAAACGGGGAATATGTAATTATTCACCGTTGCTTAAAGTGCGGACTTAAGAAAAAAAACAAGTTTTCTAAGGCCGATAATCTTGAAGTTTTATTAATGTTGTCTAAAAAAAAAGGAGGCAGAAATGAAAAAAACAAAGAGGAGAATAGGTCATGACGCTATTCCTCATTTTTGTCAAATTGAATTAACCTATGCTTGTAACGCCGATTGTATATTTTGTTACAACCCAGAAAACATTTTAGTTCGTGATTTTGAAAAAACAGACCGAATTGTTGAAAGCATAGCTAAAAGCCAAATTCCCCACGTTTATCTCTTTGGGGGAGAGCCGAGTTTGTTTCCAGTCAAAAAACTGAATGAATACATTGAAATACTTAGTCACCATTCTTCAGTAACGATAGTGACAAACGGGATCATCAAGATGGAGGGTATTTCTAGTAAACTAGCTTGTTTTGGAGTTCCTCTTCACGGGGCTACTTCTCGGACTCATGAATTTCTAAATCGTCGACGTGGAAGCTTTCAAAAAACAATAGAGACGATTAAATATTACGTGAAAGAAGGGCACGATGTCCGATGTATCCCCGTTTTAACTAGTTATAATTATGGTGAAATATATGAAATAATTAAACTAGCAGCTCAGTTGGGCATGGAATCAATTTATGTTGATCGTTATGAAGATGGGGGAAGAGGGGCATCTAATTCATCAGAATATAAACTTAAGCCCAGCCTAGAGCAATTCAAAGAAGCCGTTTCTCAGATGATTAGAGCCAAAAATGATTTTACTTCTTTAATGGGGTTAGTCGGTTTTGGGACAGCGATTCCTTTTTGTCTGGACGACAGACTAGACAAAGAAGGGTTAAACTCTACCTGTGGGGCCGGAACTACTTTTTGTGCAATTAGTCCTAGTGGGGATTTACGTTTATGTAATCAATCACAATTGGTTTTTGGAAATGTGTTAGAAGACCCAATAGAAACTATTTGGAACAGGGAAAGTTTAGATGAGTTTCGTGACCTAAGTTGGGTAATTGAGCCGTGTGCTTCTTGCCAGCTTTTGTCAAAATGTATGTGTGGTTGCAAGGTTGATATTAATTGTTCTGATAAATTTTGCATAGACTATGCCGTTAGGGAAAACAAAAAGCCTCTAGCCCTTCCGAAGATGCATAAAGCTAGTCCCAAGTTTAATTATCCCAAGGAATATCGTTTTTTTGAGGTTAACCCATACTTAAAATTAACAACAAAATACCCTCAGAAATTTATTGTTACTCGTTATCAGACGGTCAAGACTGACAAAATTACGATTGAGATTCTAGAGAAAATTTTACAGGAAAAAATAATCAGCGAGGAAGAATTTGTCCATCATTTTTCTGACAAGATAGATGAGCACGAGATGCGAATTCTTCTTAGTAAGCTTCTCCAGATATCTGCAATTAAAGACATTGAGAGTGTTGATTTTCAAGCAAATAAACTTCAAGACCTCTATAAAGAATTAAGCATTCTGTATGAAGGAATTCAAGAGTGTTGTTTGGATTGTAAGGAAAATGATTGTATGGGGTATATTTGGCTTCTAGAAAGCGAAGCTCGTAGTTTGTGTAATACTGGAGTCCCCATAGTTCAATTAAACGATGGTCCTAATTTTATCCACTCTTTCCCCAAAGATAAATTCGGGAAAATAGATTTATCTACCAGATACCCTCGATGTAATTATGTCGGAGAATCTGGTCGAAGTTGCTTAATAAGAAAAGATAGACCATTGGTCTGTCGTCTTTATCCAATAGGTCTCGAGACAACTAAGGAGAAAGAAATAGTTTGGGCAGTACACCTAGATTGTTTGTATGTGAAAAAAATAAATCAGGAAAATTTAATTGGCAAACTAGAGAATGACTTTCTCGCGATTTTAAAAAGAACTTCTCCACAGTTGATTAGTCAAATTATCGAGACTTATAAAAAGGTTGATGAAATATCAATTTCCCCGTATGGATCCAATAATTATAAAATTATAAAAGGAGGTGTTTAAAATGTCAAAATGTAAACCGATTTTAGATATGGTAAAAATAACTAAGATCAAGGTAAGGGTCAAAAAAAATATACCCAAAAAACAAAAAGAGGAGGAAGATTCCTAGAAGGATCACCAGAGGATTTAAAAAAATAGCATTAGACCGCTTAGTACCCACTAAGCGGTCTTTCTTTTTATATCTTCCCCTATTTGCTTATTCGCCGGCCCGTTTTTCTCAAAAAAGAAAAGCTCTAATAATTTTTTAGTAGTGTCCTCAATTTGATTATCAAAGAGTAGATAATCTTTAAGATCTTTAAACACAACCCACTTGTAAGTTCGGATTTCTTCGGGAAAAAGGTGTCAGGAACCTTTTTAGGTTTCCCTTTCCCCTTTTAGCAATATCAAGGTCAAACTTTTTAAATTTTATTTATCCAATTATCAAT
>CAZLZF010000081.1:0-2956 GCA_964563945.1 Candidatus Woesearchaeota archaeon | reverse complement strand
GCATATTATCCGCTACAAGGGCGTTGATTATGATATTACACGGGTAGACCCATTCGAGGGGTACAAGCAGGATTTAACGCTTTATGCGAAACGGAAACGGTAACGCAATTATTGCAACGACTTACACCATCTATTAAGTATCAAGAATTAGTCACGATATTATAACCTTTTCTTGATTTTTAGCCTGTACTATGCTACTATAACATTGGTTAATTATACCACGGTACAGGAGGTTTAGCGAAGTGGCTATAAGCTATAACAAGTTATGGAAATTGCTAATAGATAAAGGTATCAAGAAAACAGAATTAAAAACGCTGGCAGGGGTTAGCACAAACGTAATTGCCAAATTAGGCAAGAATAACCCTGTTTCAATGGAAACACTGGCTAAAATCTGCGCCGCCTTGAATTGTGGGATTGACGATATTGTTGAGGTAAATACAAAAATAGAGAAAGGCGGCAATGAATAATGGCAAATGACAGTTTGCAACAGGCTAAACGGGAAAAAAATGATGAATTCTACACCGTTTACGACTATATTCAAAAAGAGATAAACGCGTACATAGAATATAATCCTGATACGTTTAGAGATAAAGTTGTACTATGTCCTTGCGACGACCCAGAATGGAGCAATTTTACAAAGTTCTTTGCGCAGAATTTTGGAATGCTAGGATTGAAAAAACTGATTAGCACAAGTTATTCTATGGACGCAAAGAAAACGAAATATGAACATTATCACCAAATGACACTGTTTGAAACCAAGTTCCCACAGTATGATGAAAAAAAGTCTATTACAAAGGGGAAAATCTTTACTCTGACAAGAGATGTCAACAAATCCGGCAATATCGACTATGACGATTTGGAATGGCAGTATCTTGACGGCGACGGGGACTTTAGAAGCGAAGAAGTAATGCGTTTGCGCGACGAAGCGGACATAATAGTCACAAATCCGCCATTTTCTTTGTTCCGAGATTTTGTGAACTGGGTTTTTGAAGCAAACAAAAATTGTATTATCATAGGCACAATAGGCGCAGTAATATATAAAGAAATCTTCCCCCTAATAAAAAATAACTTGCTCTGGATAGGAGCAACAAACAACGGAAAAGATATGGTTTTTGAAGTTCCAGAGGGGGCAAACGTAGACCCTAAAGACAGAGAAAAAGCCGCAAAATTAGGCTATGTGGGGAATTATACAAGGCTTGGCAATGCCTGCTGGTACACAAACATAAACCACGGGCGCAGACACCAACCGTTAAACTTAATGAGTATGGCGGACAATATAAAGTTTAGCAAGCATAAGCAAATCCACGAAAATGGTTATCAACAATATGATAATTACAATGCAATAGAAATTCCATTTACTGACGCAATACCTGACGATTATGACGGCGTTATGGGTGTACCAATTACCTTTATGGATAAGTATTGCCCGGAGCAATTTGAAATCATATGGCAAGCGAGTGGAAATGCTTATGCAAATGCCCCCGATGGTGTTATGGATTTTTTACAATTCAACCCGACAGTAAAGTATGGTGGCGGTCTGGGTGCTGCTGTACTTAATGGAAAAGCGGTTTATTCGCGCATATTGATAAGAAAGAGGGTGCAACAATGAAAACTGAATTAAACATTGACCTGACTATCGAAAAGGTATGCGAGGGCTTTGTTTATAACGAATATGAGGGCAAAGGGCTTTTCGGGCTTGCTGGGAAACTGACTATTCAACCAGAATATCAGCGTAATTATTTTTACGCCGACGGCAAAAAAGATGTTGCAGTTATTCACTCTGTATTAAAGGGCTATCCTATCGGACTTATCTATTTTACAAAAGTTTCCGACGATAAGTTTGAAATACTGGACGGGCAGCAGCGCATTACAAGCATAGGGCGTTTTCTGACGGGCAAGTTTCCTATTATCGGGCAGGACGGAGTACCGCACTATTTCGGCGGTTTAGCCGAGGACTTGCAGCGAAAAATACTTGATACAAAGCTGACGATTTACGAATGCAGTGGCACGGAAAGCGAAATCAAGGAATGGTTCAAAACAATCAATATCGTAGGCGTTCCGCTCAATGAACAGGAGCTTTCAAACGCTATACATTCCGGTCCGTTCGTCACGCTTGCGAAGACGGAATTTTCCAACAGTCAAAACGCTAATATCCAGAAATGGGCGGCGTATATCAGAGGCGACGTAAAGCGGCAGGATTATTTACGCACTTCTCTTATGTGGGTTAGCAAGGGCAATATCGACGACTATATGAGCCGTCATAGATACGATACGAATATAACGGAATTAAAAACCTATTTCAACAGCGTTATTGACTGGGTTTCAAGCGTGTTCATTCACGTTGAAACGGAAATGCGCGGCTTGAACTGGGGCGCACTATATGAAAAATATCATACGAATGCCTATAATCCGAATGACATACACGACAAATTGAAATCCCTTTATGCGGATTATTTTGTAAAGAACCGTAAAGGCGTATTCGAGTATATTTTAGGCGGCTGCACCGATACAAAGCTGCTTGACATTCGTATTTTTGATGAAGTGACAAAACGCACCGTTTACGAACGACAGGTGACTGACGCAACGGCGCAGGGTGTTTCTAATTGCCCTCTTTGCGCACTTGGACATGACAGCAACAAGTACCGTATCTATAAGCTGAAAGAAATGGACGCAGACCATGTTACCGCATGGAGCAACGGCGGCGTGACGGATATTAGCAACTGTACTATGCTTTGTGTCACGCACAACAGGGCAAAAGGCAATAAATAAAGCCCATATCTGCTGATATCTTTTAATATCTTTTAGCAGATTTAAGCGACAAACAAGCGACAAATCGGAAGTCAAACACGGCATAAACCCAGTAATATCTAGGGTTTGAGCCGTGTCATATATAGTCTTTCTCAGAATCGCCTGCCGGGCAGCTTCCAGGGGCGCTTGTATTCTACCGCCCCAATCT
>CAZLZF010000080.1:0-3035 GCA_964563945.1 Candidatus Woesearchaeota archaeon | reverse complement strand
TTTTATTTTCAGTTTCATATTTGCCTTTTTTAAAATTTATATAATTGCCATCATTATAGATTTTATAATAAGGATATTTATTACAAATAAATTTCATTTAAATACCCCCTAAATTGTTTTTAATCCTTTTATCCATGCGTGAGCCTTTTCTTGTTTAAATTCTAAAGTATATTCACTACTCAATAGATTTTTAATTCTATCTATCAATATTTCTGTATTATCTTCCAAAAAAAGAGAATCTCTATCTGTTGATACTCCAGAATTATTTATTATATTGTTTAATATTTTATTTAGAGAAGAACTAACAAATATTCCGCCATAAGAAGAATTTGAAAAAATACTATTTTTTATTGAAGAATTGCTTGAAATAGAAATTCCAATAGGAAAATTCAAAAAAGTACATGAATCAAGAGTAAAATTATTTGCTCCAGAAAAAACTCCATGATAAACATCTTGTTGAGAAATTCCTCCAAAAGAAATAAGACTGTTTCCTCTACAATCGATCGAGACATTATCGGAAGTTATTAAAAAACAAGCATAATTTGGAGAAAAACTTGTTGAATAAATATCTGAACCAAAATAACAACTTTCTGTAACAAAATCGCCACAAAGAAAAGAAGAAGTTTTTCCTAAACATTTTCCGTTACATTCTTCATTAAAATGCGGAGTAACGGATTGAGTAAAACAAAAATTTGAATCGTAATACTCTCTCTCTCGAATAGAATCAAATCCATAATCTACGCACTCTCCCCAATCCCCATATACCCAATTGTTAACGCATTGTTCCTCCTCACAAGAAGAGGTGCATCCTTCCGTACCAATATCATTCCAATTAAAAGTAGAATTACAATAATTTTCATCTCCAAAATCGAAAGAAGAGCCATCATAGTAAATATCTTTATAATTATTCGAACAAAATGTATTTCCAAAAAGAGAATTATTTTTATTCAAATACCAAGAAGAAAAACCTATCTGATTAAAACCAGCCCGATTCGAAGTAAAATTATTTTCCTCAGAGCGCTCCAAATAAAATCCAGAATCTCCTCCATAAAAGATTAAATTATTAAAAAAAGAATTATTATTTGAAAGAATTAAAGAAAAACCTTCTTTAAAATTGCTAATCAACGAATTATTAAAAAAAGAATTATTTGAAGAATTATAAATATGCGCCCCGATACCAGTATGGAATTGTGTTTGAAATGTCGCAGGATACCCGTAAAGTGGCTTTAAAGTGTAAGAATTATATATTTCTACAGAAAGAGGATTATGAAGACTATCTGAAAAATAATTCTCTTTAAAAACTCCATCATTTGAAGAAGAAAGAACCATTCCATAATAATTAGAAGAAAAATTATTTCCAACAAGATTTAATGAAGAACTATTATGAAAATAAGCTCCAAAAACAAAACCAGAAAAAGTACAGTTAAAAATGCTTATTCCTTTTTTTGAAAATGAAAAAATTCCCATAGGATTTGGATTTGAATACTCGAGAGAATTCGTAAAAATGCCATATCCGTTACAATCCAAAGTCAAATCGTCGTTACCAAATTCAAAACAGGGAAGCCCTATTTCACTATCTAAAAAAATATTTCCGTTCATAGTACAACTCTCAGTAATCGTATCTCCACAAGTAAAATTCCTTGTTGCCCCAACACAAGAAGGATTTGGTTCCGATTGAATTGTAACTGTATTTCCAGTAATTCCAAGTTCGCTTCTTCCAAAAAGATTTTCATAAATTGTTTCTCCAGTTAAATTTCCCGAACCAAAATAAAAATAAATTCCAAAAAGAAAAATACCAAGAAAAATTGCTGAAAAAACAGCTAAAGAAACTCCCTTCTTATTCAGAAAACATCCTTTCTCTTTTGATAAATCCATAAACTATTTTAGAATAACAAATTTATAAACCTTGTTAAAAAGAATTATCATGTGTTTAGAAAAGGGCATTTTTTTATTTTCTTTTTTTTAAAATTTTTTTTATATTTTTATTCTTTCCCTTACTTTTCACTCTAACAACAAAATAAATAATAAGAAGAAAAATAATAATCAATAAAAGAATAGCAAAGAAAAACAAAACCCAAATAACAATTGGATTTTTAAAATGATCACTAAAATTATAAAAATAAGAATCTTTTTCTAAAGAATCTTCTCCTATTTCATAAAAATATGAATCATTCTTTTTCAAATTTTCTTCCTCAGAATTAATTTCTTTTTCTAATTCTTTTGAATTTTTAATTGAATAAATTAAAACAGAAACTTTATTTGAATAAAGACTTTCCAATTTGATATAAAAATCATCTTCTTTATCTTTGTTTAAATCCAAATATTTTTCTTCTCCGACCTTTAAATCAAAAGAAACCGGATCACTCATTGCTGTAAAATACGCTCTATTTTCAAAAATACGATTAAGTTCCAAATTATGCGAAGAAGAATCTTTTAAGAAAAATTCAATTTTATCGTAAACTTCTAATTCTCGAACATTTTCAACAAAAGAAGAAGTAAAATCCAAATAAGCAGTCTTTGGAACAATCGTCGTACTTTTACCAGAAGAACCGCCACTTACCAAACAAGATTGAGATTCATTTGGCTTATCCAATTCAGTACTACAATTGTTTAAATCAACGCACGTTCTAAATTGAATCCCTCCACTACAAGAACCCCATTCATCACAAGACCAATTTTCCAAACAATAAATATATGTACAACCTAAAGAACCTTCTTTGTAAACTTTCTCCACAAAAGACTAAGAATAAAAAATCCTACAAGGAATGCAGATAAAATATAAATCTCATTTAAAATTTGTCCGTATCCATGACCAAAGAGCATAATTTTTCTTAAAGCCAAATCACAAACTACAAAAGGATTAAATTGAGCGATAGATTTTAAATTTCCAAAAAAAGTTTCTATTGGTAAAATTGTATTTGAAAAAAGCATCATAAAAGAAGCAACAATAACCGAAGAGAAAACAATTGCCTCTTCAGATTTAAATAAATAACCAATGAAAGTCCCAATTAAAATAAAAACACTCAATGCTAAAA
>CAZLZF010000079.1:0-3057 GCA_964563945.1 Candidatus Woesearchaeota archaeon | reverse complement strand
GAGAAGTTCGAGAGCCGTTCTTTACTTTCCTTATCTATCTCTTCCGCGATTTCCGCCTCTCTGGCCTCTTCTTCTGTAGGTGGAATAAGCTTCAACTTGTGAGTGCAGTTATGAATTTCTGCCATGGCTTCAAAAATAGCATAGGCATCTTCTGCAGTCATTGCATAAAATTCCCGAACTCGTTTTTTTCCGCTTGTGGTTTCAACAGACCTTAGATCTGGATTTAGTTTATCAATTATTGAGTGAACCTTCTTATCAGATAGATTCGACTTTACAGCGTATGTAGCATAAACTCAAAAAGCAAAAGGTATGCTGTCGCTCCTATTCAGTTCCTTCAGCCTCCTGTTTATATCTGAAGCATATCCTATCTTTACATATTCAGGAAAAGACGGATTAGTCATTATATATATAACACCGATATTATCCCCTTGTTTAGTCCTTGATACTGAACTGCTCATGCCTTCCTCCTTTCAAATTATATCAATCCAAAATATTTCTCAAAGAACACCATCAACTTCTCAATTATGTTTTGTTTCTTAGCCAACCTGCCACCTCCACCAAAGTGTGATGTTGGTGGTAATATTTTATCGATATCTGTTCCTGTGGTTTTTAACACACCATCCCTAAAAGAATTATCTATAAATTTTATGGTCTCAGCCCTCTTCAATTTTTCATCACTTATAAGCAAATCGAGATCTTTCTCTTTTTGTTCTCGCACGAAGGCTCCCCATTCAGCCTCCACTCTAGAAGAAGCATTTACAGACTCAATGAAATGTTCAATAAGCTCTTTTTTACTGCGTAACTGTAAGCTGGAATTAACTGCTTTTTCGATTGAAACTAAAATGTTCTTATCCTTACAGTTTGATTCATGATATTTAGCAACCAACATCAATATATAATCGATATTTATTTCTACCTGTCTTATTAGCTCAATTTCAAAAACGATATCATCGTTAATCTTCTCTTTGTCTGCCTTTTCAGAAGAAGAAAACTCATTGTAAAGATCTATGTATATGCTCTGATAATCTTGAAAATCTCTAAGAGACAGAATCTCATTTCCTTTAAAGTCATCAAATGCTGTCAGTATGTTTTTAAGCCGTAAAATTGCTCCGAATAAACTTATAAAGTCTTTCCTATTCTGCTCCCCTGTAATAACTGTACCAATTGGATACTTCTCTTCTAGCTCTTTAATAAGTTCACAGTACCCTGGTTGGTGCTTCCCTTTTTCATCATAACCATTGTAATAAGCATCGTAATTCTTTAAAAGCACGATACTGCTTGCATCTTTATCTCCAAATAATGCAATAGCATCATCCGTTTCTTTCTGAAGGTCACGAAAACATACAATATTGCCAAACGTCTTTACAGAATTAAGTATCCGATTAGTTCTTGAAAACGCCTGCATTAAACCTTGAAGTTTCAAATTCTTATCAACCCAAAGCGTATTCAGAGTAGTCGCGTCAAAGCCCGTTAGGAACATATTAACTACTATTAATAGGTCCACCTCTCGGTTTCGTACACGTTGTGAAAGATCCTTATAATAATTTTGGAACTTATCAGCTGATGTATCAAAGTTGACACTAAAGTCCTTATTGTAATCTGCGATAGCGCCTTCAAGAAAATCACGTGATGATTTATCAAGGCTATCACTATCAAATCCTTCATCAGGAAATACATCTTCTATTTCATCCTCATTGATACTGTAACTGTAAATCGTAGCGATGTTAAGTTTATGCCCACTTTCAGCAAGTTGCCTTTTTAATTCTGTGTAATACTTCTTAGCTGCGACTATAGAACTTGTAGCTAAAATAGAATTAAATCCTGATACTCTTTGCCCCTTCAATGAATACGAGCTATTCCTTTTTGTTTTCTGATCGAAGTGTTCCAGAATGTATTGCACAACTTCTCTAATACGAGCAGGATCATTTAAAGCTTCCTCTTTATCAATAGCTGATACATCCTTATCCTTTACACCGTCTTTCATCTTTACAGTATTAATAAAGTCGATTCTGAAAGGAAGTACATTGCCATCGTTTATTGCATCCACTATAGTATAAGTATGCAGTCTGTCTCCAAAGGCCTGCTCTGTTGTGCGAAGGAGAGGGTTACCACTACTTGAAGCATTAATGGCAAATATTGGGGTCCCTGTAAAACCAAACAGATGATAGTTCCTAAATGACTTCACAATTTTAGTATGCATCTCTCCGAATTGAGAGCGATGGCACTCATCGAAAATTAAGACTATATGTTTTTTGAAAACATCGTGTCCTTTATTTCTAGAAATAAATATATCCAGCTTTTGGATTGTCGTGATTATAATATGTGAACTGTTATCCTCCAGTTGTTTTTGAAGGATTTTTGTTGAGGTGTTGCTGTTAGCTGCACCCTTCTGAAAACGATCGTACTCTTTCATCGTTTGATAGTCTAAATCTTTCCTGTCAACCACAAACAATACTTTATCTACGTATGGCAGAGTAGATGCAATTTGAGCTGTCTTAAAAGAGGTTAAGGTTTTCCCACTACCCGTAGTGTGCCAAATGTAACCTCCCCCATCAATTTTCCCTGTCTTCTTATAATTAGTTGAAGTCTCAATTCTTGTAAGAATACGTTCTGTTGCAGCAATCTGATAAGGCCGCATAACCAGCAACAAATTTCCCGAAGTAAATACGCAATACTTCGTTAAGACGTTTAGCATAGTATGTTTTGCCAAGAAAGTTTTAGTAAAATCCACTAAATCGCCAATTGGCTTGTTAGTTCCGTCTGCCCAGTAGGATGTAAATTCAAAACTATTACTTGTCTTCTTACTTCTGTTTCTACCACTTTCTCTAGCTTCATCTAAATGACTGGAGCGAGTTGTATTTGAATAATACTTAGTATGAGTTCCATTACTGATAATAAAGATTTGCACATATTCGAAGAGCCCGCTTGCTGCCCAGAAACTATCTCTTTGATAGCGCTTGATCTGATTAAAGGCTTCCCTAATAGCTACTCCTCGTCGCTTCAGTGACATGCCCCCCGAAAGTTGCGCCAGTTTCAAAGTTAGTAATCAACTGGTAT
>CAZLZF010000078.1:0-3151 GCA_964563945.1 Candidatus Woesearchaeota archaeon | reverse complement strand
GGAAAATCTACATCAATGAATCTAGTTGGAAGTTTAGATATTCCTACAAAAGGAAGAATATTTTTAGACGACAAGGATATTTCAAAACTTCACGAATCCGATTTGGCCCAATTACGAGGGAAAAAAATTGGTTTCATTTTTCAACAGTTTAATTTAATTCCTAATCTAACTGCAAAAGAAAATATAATTTTGCCAATGATGTTTCAAGGAAAAAGTGAAGAAGAAAGAGAAGAAAATGCAAGAAAGCTTTTGAAATTGGTGGAATTAGAGGATAGAGAAGACCACTACCCTTCTCAACTTTCTGGGGGACAACAGCAAAGAGTGGCAATTGCAAGAGCATTATCTAACGACCCCGAAATAATTTTAGCGGATGAACCAACAGGAAATCTAGATACAAAAACGGGGCACATTGTTATGGAATTTTTAGAAAAATTAAACAAAGAGGGAAAAACAGTTATAATGGTAACTCACGATCCCGATTTAGCCCAGGAATATGCAGATGTTGTTTATTGGCTAAAAGATGGTAAATTAGAAAAAACCACAAAAAGAAAAAATGAAAAATGAAAAAAGATTATTTTATTTTAGCAATAAAAAGTTTAAAACATAGGGGAATTCGTTCCTGGCTAACATTAATTGGAATTTTTATTGGAGTTCTTGCTGTTGTTTCTTTAATTGGCCTTGGAGACGGATTAAAATCGGCAGTCACAGCGCAATTTGGAATTGGAGCAACAAATGTAATAACCGTTCAAGCAGGAGGAATTACTATGGGTCCCCCGGGTTCTGGCGTGAGCATTCCTTTAACAACAAAAGATATGGCGGCAGTAGAAAGAGCGTATAATGTCGAGCAAGTCCTTAGAAGAAATATTCGTTCATTTAGAATGATATACAATAAAAAAATGATTATAGCTTATGGTACAAATATTGAAGATGGAGAAAAAAGAAAACTGCTATATGAATATATGGAGTCTAGCGCAGAATATGGGCGACTTTTAAAAGATGGAGATTCAAATAGAATTGTTTTAGGATATAATTTTTATTTGGATAAAGCGGGGCTGGGTAAAAAAATCGAAACTGGGGACAGAATTGAATTAAATGGTAAAACATTTAACGTCGTTGGAATAATGGATAAAAAAGGAAGCTTTATTTTTGATAATATAATTTTAATGGAAGACGAAGAAATGAAAAATTTACTGGATTATGGAGATGTTGTGGATACAATAATAGTAAAAGTTAAAGATAGCTCGGAAATGCAAAGAACAAAAGAAGAGATAGAAAAAATGCTTAGAAAAAATAGAAATGTAAAAGAAGGCGAAGAAGATTTTGTTGTTTCAACGCCAGAATCTTCCCTTAAAACAATCAATAGCGTTCTTAGCGGAGTTCAAGCGTTTATAATTATAATTGCTTTAATTTCTGTTTTTGTTGGAGCAATTGGAATCGTAAACACCATGACAACTTCAGTTATGGAAAGAAGAAAAGAAATTGGAATAATGAAAGCCGTCGGTGCGAAGAATTCTCAAATTTTTTATCAATTTCTAATTGAATCTGGGCTACTTGGAATGGTTGGAGGAATGTTTGGAGTTTTATTTGGAACATTAATTAGTTTTTTTGGAACAAAAGCTATTGGAAACTATATCGGTTCCTCCGTAAATGTTACAATAAATTGGATTTTAATAATTCTAGTTTTAATTACAAGTTTTTTAATTGGAGCGATTTCGGGAATTTCTCCTGCGATGAAGGCGGCTAGACAAAATCCAGTGGAGGTTTTAAGAGGATGATTAATCGGGAAATAATAAAATATTCTTTAAGAAATATGAAAAAAAGCAAAGAAAGGAATTTTTTAACAATATTTTCCATATTGATTGGAATAACTACTATTTTTATTTTTATTAGCTTTGGACTAGGGCTCTATAATTACGTCGATGAAATGGCACAAGGTTCTTCAGCAGATAAAATAGTAGTTCAGGCAAAAGGGATGGGTATGCCTGGTTCGGATTCTTCATTTAAATTGGATAATTCTGATTTAGAAGCAATAGAAAAAGTTAGCGGAGTTGCAACGGTTACCGGAACATACTATAGAACAATCGGAATCTCACAAAAAAGCGAGAATAAATACACTTTTTTAGTGAGCTATGATCCAAAAGTTCCAATCATTTCGGATTTAACAAATATAAAAATTTTAAATGGAAGAGACCTACGAGGTAAAGATAAGGGAAATGCTGTTTTAGGTTATGCATATATAAAAGACGAAACCATTTTTGATAAAGGATACAAAATAAATGATAAAATAAAAACAGATTTTGGAGAATTAAAAATTGTTGGATTTTATGAAGAAGTAGGTTCTCCAACCGATGACGCACAAATGTACATTACAAATGAATATTTTGAAGAGCTTTACCCTGAAGAAAGTTCTTACGCAATGCTTATTGCAAGAGTAGAAAGCCCAGACGAGATTAAAGAAATTACAGAAAGAATAGAAAAAGCACTTAGAAAAAATAGAAACCAAAAAGAAGGACAAGAAGATTTTTTCGTTCAATCTTTTGATGAAATGATAGAAACATATTCTAGTGCTTTGGACATTGTGGTTGGTTTTATAATTTTAATTGCACTAATTTCTATACTTGTTTCTTCGGTAAATACTGCAAACACTATGATAACGTCTGTTTTAGAACGATATAGAGAAATTGGAGTCTTAAAAGCGATCGGTGCAAAAGACTCGGATATTTTTGGAATTTTTCTTTTTGAATCTTCGGTTCTCGGATTAACTGCAGGAGTAATTGGCGTATTTTTTGGAATAGTTTTTAGTTATATTGGAAAAATAATTTTAATAAAATTGGGATGGAGTTTTTTAAGCCCGTTATACTCCGTTGAACTTATTTTGGGATGTATTTTATTTGCAACGATAACCGGAGCAATTTCGGGAGTGATTCCGGCACTAAGAGCTTCAAAAATTAGCACAGTAAAGGCATTAAGATACGAGTAATTTTTTATAAATAACTAAATTTTAATAGTTAAAATCTCTTTATAAAATATGAAAATTGATTTTTCTTCGCTTCCAAAAAATCCGGGATGTTATTTATACAAAGATGAAAAGGGAAAAATAATTTATATAGGCAAAGCAAAAAATTTGAAAAAAAGAATTTCTTCATACTTT
>CAZLZF010000077.1:0-3196 GCA_964563945.1 Candidatus Woesearchaeota archaeon | reverse complement strand
TCGCCACAAATTCCTAATTTTAAATCTGGTTTAACCGCTCGTCCACCGTCAACGGCGATTTGTATAAGTTGTCCAATTCCTTCTTGATCTAAACTTTGGAAAGGATCTTTTTCATAAATCCCTAATTCAAGATATTGTTTCAAAAATTTAGCTGCATCATCTCTTGAAAAACCGCAACCCATTTGAGTTAAATCATTTGTTCCAAAAGAGAAAAATTCTGCATCTTTTGCAATATGGTTTGCCGTTAAAGCGCCACGAGGAACTTCAATCATTGTTCCAACTTTATAATTTTCAAAAGCCAATTCTTTTGCAACATTGTCAACAATTTTTTTCTGGTTTAAAAATTCCATTGGATTTCCAACAAGAGGAATCATAACTTCGGCTTTTGCACCTGTTTCTTTAGCTGCTTCAAAAATTGCTCTTGATTGCATACGAGTAATTTCCGGGAAACTAATTCCCAATCGACAACCACGATGGCCAAGCATAGGATTAAATTCATGTAAATCCGAAATTTTTTTCTTTAAAACTTCAACTTCTACATCCATCTTCTTAGATAAATCTAAAATATCTTTTTCTTCAGTAGGTAAAAATTCGTGAAGAGGAGGATCAAGTAACCTTATAGTGACCGGTCTTCCATCCATTGCTTTAAAAATTCCGGCAAAATCTGCTTTTTGATAAGGAAGCAATTTTTCTAAAGCTTTTTCTCTTCCAGCTAAATCTTCCGAAAGAATCATTTCTCTCATCGCTTGAATTCTCTCGCCCTCAAAAAACATATGTTCTGTCCTACATAAACCAATTCCTTCCGCACCAAATTTAATTGCCACAGAAGCATCTTTTGGAGAATCTGCATTCGTTCGAACATTTAATTTTCTTTTTTCATCTGCCCAAATCATTAATTTTGAAAAGTCCGAAGAAAACTCGGCATCCTCTACCGGAATTTTTCCTAAAAATACTTCGCCAGTAGAACCATCTAATGTAATATAATCTCCCTCGTGAACAACAACATTTCCCACAGAAAAAACTTTTTCCTTTTCTTTTACATTTATCTCTCCGCAACCAGAAACACAACATTTACCCATTCCACGAGCAACAACAGCAGCATGAGAAGTCATTCCTCCACGAGAAGTCAAAATTCCTTGAGCAACATTCATCCCTTCAATATCTTCTGGAGATGTTTCTAATCTTACTAAAATTACCTTTTTACCTTCTTCAAATGCTTCTTTTGCAGATTCGGCACTAAAAACAACCGTTCCAACAGCAGCACCCGGACTTGCTGGAAGACCTTTTACAAGAACTTCTGCTTTACTTTTTGCCAAAGAATTTAATGTCGGATGTAAAAGCTGATCAATTTGATTTGGAGCAACTCTTAATATTGCTTCATCTTTACTTATCTTATTTTCATGAACCATATCAACAGCAATTTTAACCGAAGCAGCCGCGGTTCTTTTTCCATTTCTAGTTTGTAAAAAATAAAGTTTTCCCTCTTGAATTGTAAATTCCATATCTTGCATATCTTTATAGTGCTCTTCTAAAACTCCTGCCCATTTAATAAATTCTGCATAACATTCCGGCATAACGTTTTCTAATTCACTAATTGATTTAGGTGTTCTAATTCCTGCAACAACATCTTCACCTTGAGCATTCATTAAAAATTCCCCATACATTTTATTTTCCCCTGTTGAAGGATTTCTAGTAAAAGCGACACCCGTTCCAGAAGTTTCTCCCATATTTCCATAAACCATTGATTGAACATTTACTGCAGTTCCAAGTAATCCACGAATATCATTTAGTCTTCTATAAACAATTGCTCGATCATTATTCCAAGAACCAAAAACCGCATCAATAGATTTTTGTAATTGTGTTCGAGGATCTTGGGGAAAATCTTCTCCTGTTTCTTCCTTAACTAAACCCTTATATCCTTCAATTAATTTTTTTAAATCGTCTGCATCTAATTCCGTATCGTAATGAACTCCTTTAGTAATTTTCAAATTCTCTAAAATTTCTTCGAATTTCTCGTGCTTAACGCCCAAAACCACATTTCCAAACATTTGAATAAATCTCCTATAAGAATCATATGCAAAACGAGGATTATTTGTTTTTTCTAATAACCCGACTACAGATTTATCATTTAAACCCAAATTAAGAATTGTATCCATCATTCCAGGCATTGAAGCTGCCGCACCACTTCGAACGGAAACTAAAAGCGGATCGGATTCATCTCCTAGTTTTTTACCCATTGTTTCTTCCAATTTTTTTAAATTCTCGTCTATTTGCTCTAAAATTTCTTTTAAATAACTTTTATTATTCTTATAATATAAATCACAAACAAGAGTTGAAATTGTAAAACCAGCAGGAACAGGTAAACCAATAGAGCTCATCTCAGCAAGGTTTGCACCCTTTCCACCGAGAATATCTTTCATCTCTTTCTTTCCTTCAGACTTTCCATCACCAAAAAAATAAACATATTTTTCGACCATAAGTTGATTTAATTTTTAACCCTTTAAAAATATTTTGGTAAGAAAATCCCTTTTTTTAAAAAAACACCCATTCAAATTTTATCTCCCACTCTTTTCTTCCCTACTTATCTCCCTTATCTTCTCTCTTCCCCCGATCTCCATTTATTCTCTCCTACTTTGCTCTCTTCTGAGCTCTCTTACCCTCACGCGAGGCAATAGCTTCCTCAATTTCTCCTAAACGCCTATTATAACTTTTCATCTTTAATTCATAAGTTCTCGTCTCCAATTTCTTATTAATCAAATAATCTCTCTGCGCTTTAGAAATTAATTTCAAAATAATCTTTTTCTCCTCGAGAAGTAACTCATTTTTACTAATCCATTTTAGCAAATGTTTTTTCTTTATTTCTAAAGTTACCAAATTTTGAATAACATTTAAAATACGATTATTATAATTTATCATCGCAACTTGGTATTCTTCCATCGACATTTTCTTTTCTTCAAAACATTCCTTTTGAACAACCATAACAAGTTGCTCTAAAATTTTCTCCTCTTCCTTAAACGATTTAATTTTCCAATTAACCGTCGCAAATGAGATTAATTTTGAAGTTATAAAGATAAAGATTAAAAGTCCTAAAAAACTAAAACCAATTTCTCTTGGATAGGTTTTCAAATAATAAGTAATTCTACCAATTTGACCTTTCACATTAAACGCGTAAGAAATTTGAGCATCTAAAATTCTT
>CAZLZF010000076.1:0-3217 GCA_964563945.1 Candidatus Woesearchaeota archaeon | reverse complement strand
TTACATTCAAATAGTGTCATATTTTCTCCTGTGTAATAAAATAATACACTAGTTATTTAATATTTTCATTAAAAGTTATATAAGGCTAACTACTTGTTTATATCAAAATACTTATATATTGCTTGTGTTCCTAATTCACCGTATCCATTTTCTTCTAACTCTTCATATTGTTTTAATACTTTATTAAGTATTTCTAAATCTAATCCTTTTTCATCAGCTTCATTTTTTGCAATCTTCATATCCTTTATGAAGTGTTTTATAAAGAAACCTGGTTTATCATCTTTATCAATAATTTTCGGACCGTTGTTTATCATTTGCCAAGATCCAGCAGCACCATTAGATATTGCACTTAATAAAGTTTTTTGATCCAACCCCATTTTTTGTGCATATATAATTGATTCATTTACTGCGACTATTGTGCCAGCTATCGCAATTTGATTTGCCATTTTTGTGTGTTGACCACTTCCAGATTTACCCATATAAACAACATTACTTCCCATAGCATTTAATACAGGTAATGAATTATTAAATACTTCTTTATCTCCTCCTACCATTATTGATAGTGTTCCCTTTTGTGCACCTATATCACCACCAGATACTGGTGCATCTAGTACCGATATTTCTTTTTCTAATCCTTTATTATATAAATCCATAGCTAAAGTAGGACTACTTGTAGTCATATCTATAGCTATACAATTCTTTTTTGCATACATAAATATTTCTTTATACACTTCCTTAACATCACTTGGCATTCCAACTATTGTAATAATGTAATCAACATCCTTTATACACTCTTTTATTGTACTTGTAAAAATAGCACCGATACTTGTAAGTTGTTTTGCTTTATCTGGTGTTCTATTATAAACATTTACTTTAAAATCATGTTTTATTAGATTATTAACCATTCCTCTGCCCATAACACCTGTCCCAATAAACCCTATCTTAACCATACCAATCTCCAATCTTTTAAAGTAATTATACTAAACATATATTTGTAAAACTATTAGTTAGAATAAAATTTGGTTGTAATTATTGCAATGTAAAGGGATTCATATGAAGAAAAAACTTATTTTTTTTACTGTTTTTTGTTTTTGGTTGTACAAATCCTATAGAAAAAACGAAGAATTAAATAAAGAAAATATTACTGTTTAAGAATAAAAATTAAATGAGAAAGAAGTAGTTTTTGAAAATTTAATTTATAACGAAAGTATTACTTATGGTCTAGAAGATTTGAAAACAGGAAATAATAGTGAGTATATAAGTTATATAACAAATTACTCTACATATAATCATAATAACAATAAAGTTGTTTATAAATACTATAAATATGATGATCAAGACAGGATTATCGTTGAGAATGAACAATATAGGATGTATTACGAAGATTTGCCTGGATATGCTAGTGCATATTTCAAAGAAAAAATGAATAATATTCTTTTCTTCAATTCGGATAAAGAAATAGTTATATCAGTTGAGTTCTCACCTGTAACTACCTATGCAACAGAATATGTTGATTGTAAAGCTAAATATCATTTCTTTAGCGCTATTCTTGATAATTGTAAAGTAGATTATCTTATTGATAATTATTGTGCAAAAGATTTTAATGGATTTATTAAAGTACCTTTACAATTTGATTTTGATGGACACATGAATTATATTTACGATAGTAATAATCTATTGATTGAGGAAATATCATTCAGTCATATATTATATTTAAATAGTATTACTTACTATGAATACTATCCTTCTGGGAAACTTTTAAAAGATTCTATAATTAAGTGTCACTATAAAGTTAATGGATATGAATTTATATTTTAATAATCAATTTTATACGAACCTGCATTATTAAGAAGCTGATTGTGTAACAGATGTGTCTTACGCTGAAAATGATGGAATTTTATACTGAGTTTCTTATGATACTGATAAGTTACTATCAAATATGACATAGAAAGATAGTGAAAATCCAATTCCTAAAGATAGATATAAAGATTATTTACATCTAGCATACCCAGATTAATTATTTAAAAAATTAGAGTTTAATTACAGTATCTTGAATCGTTAGAAAATGCATCAATATCAATAAATGATATATGATGCATTTTAAATGATTTTAATTTATTAATGTATATGTTTCATCTCTTCTCTTTAGTATTCTTTGTCTTAATTGTATTAAGTCTGATATTGTTACTGTTCCATTTATATTTATATCTGCTATCTCTATCTCTTCTTCATTTAATAGTTTTGACTTTAATATATGTTTTCTCATTAGTATTAAATCTGTTATAGTTACTGTATTTGTTCCATTTATATCTCCTACCATTTTTAAATCTACGTTTATATTACTATCACCTTCTGTAGTAGATACCTCTTTTATGTCTATTACAAATCCTGGTTTATATGTGACCAACTTATATTTATCTGCTGGTACATTTGATAAATTATATGTTTGCGTATTGTTTACTGGATCTTCTATAGTACTTTCAAATGATTCTCCTAGTAATGAGGTCTCTAATTTAATATCATTCTTTATTTCTTCATTTGTTGTTTCTATTGGATATATTAGTACCTTTGTATTATTTAAAGTACTTGTTACATTTATTGTTCCACTTATTTCTGTACTTGTTTCAGGTAATATATTTATTTCAAACTCTTCAGAGAATCCATAATAATTTATGACAACTTTTTGTTTTCCGACATAGTTAATATTAAAATTTGGATATTTAATATCAAATCCATATAAATGAAAATTATGTTTATCATCATTTTCTAATATTAATTCACTACCATCTTTATATTTTGCATATAATTTAATTCCGATTAATTCTGGGTTATCTCCAACTTCGTATTCCATTTTTGTTGGTAATTCCAGAATTTTAAACTCAATTACTTCTTTAACCATAACAACGCTTTCAAAAGAATCACCATTTTCTAAAACACATCTAATAGTAGAGCTCCCTGATTTTAATCCTTCTAAAAAAGCATTATTCATTATTCTAATTACACTTTCATCTGAACTAGTTAATGATTTTACATTTTGAGCTCCTGTTTCATGCCCTTTATACATAGGATATATCCATTGATTGCCTATTCCAATGATTGAATTCTCATCTATATATTGGCTTTGAAGTTGAATACCTGTAGGAACAGTAACAGTTGAGGAACTAGTAGTAACACCAGAACCAACACTATCAACTAACCCAGTACGTTCTCCTACTTC
>CAZLZF010000075.1:2753-3257 GCA_964563945.1 Candidatus Woesearchaeota archaeon | reverse complement strand
GGTCAAAAAAGCAGCAATTATCATTAGGGAACAAAAAATCAACGAGCGCATAGGTTTATAGCCATAACCTGTACAAAAACCAAACAGCCTACCGATCAACTTGTTTATACCTTTTTCAGATTTATAGCTCTCTTTAGCAATTTGATAATTGGCTTCTGCTTTTAAGTTGAGATTCTTATCGTGTTCGGCTGACTTCGCAATCAATGTCCAAGCGTGGACATCCATTACCTCGAAATGTTTTCTTTCAAAATTATGAGCATTAAGTATGACCGAGTCGTCTATATTCATTTTTGCAAACAAGCAATAGGCCTTAGCAACCAAGTTGGATACTGTGCTTTCCGTTAGCCTGAAATCCAGTACTTTGCAATGTATTTCAGATACTCCTATTGTCGTGTACTGCCAAATATTAAGCCATTGGACTTCGGCTACCACTTTACTTCCAAATCCCCCGTGCAGGTCGAAAACATCAATTGTACTACCTTGAATGTTGATACTATCGCATTC
>CAZLZF010000075.1:0-2743 GCA_964563945.1 Candidatus Woesearchaeota archaeon | reverse complement strand
ACACCAAGTTATAGTCATAAAACTCATCACCGAAGTATTCTTTATACTCTGCAAGCTGCTTTTTTCGTTCAACAAGCATATTGGCTACCGTCGTGGGGAGAAACACCTTACGAACGCTTGTCTTTGTCTTAGGCGTTTTCAAAACCAAGGTAGTGTTATTTTTTGCCATGACTGCCGGGAAGGTAAACATTACATCTCTACCATCGAGCACATCCAGAGCATTTTTCGTTACCCGCTGAAGCTCTTTATTAACGTAGATGTTTTTATTAAAATAGAAATATCGCAAAAATAAGTAAAAAAGTGTAGCACCTAAAACAAGAAACAAAAGATAAAGTGGTAAACTGTAGGCAACACAGGAAGCAGGAGGCCACAGGAAGGTGCTAGAATTGGAAAAACAAAACTATTTGTCAAATCTCAGTCAGTTCGAAGACTTAAGTCTGCGAGAAATAGCGAAACGAAGCGGACATCATTTCAATACGGTAAAAAAATACGTTGACAGAGAAAACTGGAACGAGAGCTACAAGGCGAGAAAAGAACGAAAGTCCTTGCTGGATCCGCTCAAGCCGGTTATCGATGAATGGCTGAAAGAGGATTTAAAGCGAAGCCGCAAGTACAGGCGCACTGCAACGAAAATATACAGGGACTTATGCGCTGACAAGGAGCATAGCAAGCTGCTTGAGGTAGGCAAGCAAACGGTAATCAACTATGTAGGTCTCAGGAAAAGAGAGCTGTGCAAAAAGACCTACGATACGGCGATGTTCGCCCTTCACGCCATGTGTGAGGCTCAGGTGGACTTCGGGCAGGTTCTTGTGGAAGGAAGCCGGGGGGCGGAAGAAATATGGCACGAGCTGGTGGTGTCGTTTCCATGGAGCAATGCGGGCTTTGCACAAATTTGCCGTAATGAAACAAAAGAGAGCCTTTGTGAGGCACTGCAGCGAATATTTGAGTTTATCGGCGGTGTTCCGCTCCGAATTCTGTTCGATAATATGAGCAGCGCCGTTATACATATTGAGGAACACGGAAAGCGCAAGCTAACCGACATGTTTATGCGATTTACCATGCACCATCGCTTCAAGGCCGAGTTTTGCAACCCCGACAGCCCCAATGAGAAGGGCAATGTGGAAAACAAGGTCGGCTACATACGCAGAAATTACTTGCTGCCGCCGCCGAAAATTGAGGATTTGGATAAATTCAACCTTGAGCTTTTAGAAAAATGCATGGCAGACCTAAACCGTGAGCATTATGTAAAAAAAGAGCGAATCAGGGATTTGTTTTCGGCGGAGCAAGAAGCGCTTACACCTCTGCCTCGTGAACGGTTCAGGGTTTTTACGCTGGAAAAAGTCAAGACAGATAAATACAGCTTTATCCACTTTGATAAAAATCAATACTCAACTTCACCTGAATACGCAGAATGCGAAATGTGGATCGAGGTGTCGGTGAAGGAGCTCAGGATTCTGAGCAGTAAATATGAGCAAGTTGCAGTACACAATCGGAAATATGGCCACGGAATTCAGCCCACAATAGATTTTGAAAACTATATCGGCACACTTAGCCGTAAGCCCAGGGCTTTTCTGGCTTCTCCGTATTTTCAAACCCTGCCTGAGCCGATTCAAACTCATCTGAAAAGCTGCGGATATGCGGACTTAAAACGGATGTTGCTTGAACTCGTGCCCATCATTCGAGAAGGCAAAACAAACGAAGCCGTAAGGGTGTTAGAACTTTCTGCAATACGAAACAGTGACGATTTTTCCGCCGCTTACCGTGCGCTTACTGAAGACCTAAGCCCGTTGCCGTCAGTAACCACGTCCTCAACCCCCACGCAAAAACCATATTTGCCAAGGCTTGACCCTTACAGCGCTCTGCTGCCTCAGCACCCAGAAGAAAGGGGCTGCTGAAATGGAAGAGCTTCTTATTCAGACCTGCAAAAAGCTGCGTTTAAATAGCGGATTGGTGGCTAAAGCCAAAAAAATCAAGGCAGCGAATAATCTTGAGTTTTTACTCGAGCTATTAACAGCTGAGCTTGAAGACCGTGACCGAAAACGCCGCAATTCCTTTCTCAGAGCCGCTAAATTCGATATCATCAAGACTTTTGAGGACTATACTTTTGAGGATATCAGGCTGCCGCAGGCCCTTCCTGTAGATGATATCTTAGGAACGAAGTTTATCCCGAGACGAGAAAATCTTATCCTGTACGGCAATGTGGGCGCCGGGAAAACGCATCTTGCCATAGCTTTGGGGGTGGCGGCTTGTGACGCCGGATTCAGGACGCGGTTTTGGCGCACTGCCGCACTTGTCAATGCTCTTACAGAAGCTAAACGGCAGGGTTCTCTATCAAGTTTTATGAGGCAGTTTGATAAACTCGATTTGCTCATTTGCGACGAGTGGGGCTATGTGCCGATCGACGCCGACGGTGCAAAACTGCTTTTCGGAATCATTTCCGAATGCTATGAACGTAAATCTCTCATCATAACCACAAACTTGGAATTCGCCAGATGGAATGATATCTTCGCAGACACTAAAATCACTGCCGCGCTACTTGACCGTATTATTCATCATTCGCATCTCCTGGACTTCACCAATCGCGAATCCAGACGCCTAAAAGACGCTCTGCTTAATCGAAGCAATCTACCGGCTTGAGTGCTACATTTTTTCGTTTATATTCGCTACACTTTTTTGTTGACAAAAACACCCGAAACCGCTCCCATTGTCCGATACATCTTCGATATGGCGCTTTCCGGTAAAA
>CAZLZF010000074.1:0-3272 GCA_964563945.1 Candidatus Woesearchaeota archaeon | reverse complement strand
ATTTCAAACCTTCAACGAGAGAACGACTTCGAATTATTACAAATTTTTTTAAAAAAAATTTGCTGTCGAGGTAATAAAAAATATTTGTATTTTTATTTATTTTTTAAGTGTAAAATTTTTGCTTTTTTATTCCTTCTTAAAATTTTTTATTTGGGTATTTTTTAATAATTTTTTTTATTTTTATTTGTAAATTTTTTTATATTTTTTTTAAAAAAATTAAAAATTAAACAAAAATACTTTTTGAAAATATTTTTTTATAAAAATTTGTTTTTATTTTCATCGTCGGTAAAAAATATTTTTTATTTTTTAAAAATCATTTTTTTCTAAAAATCCGAAGAGTTTTTAAAGATTTGTTGCCTTATTTTTTTGTCTGAATCTATTTCGGATGATTAATTAAAAGAGGTATAAAAAGATGGCAACTGCAAAAAAAGCTACCAAGAAAAAAGCTGTTAAGAAAGCAGCTCCTAAAAAGAAAGCTGTTAAGAAAGCAGCTCCTAAAAGAACTGCTACAAAAAAGAAAGTTGTAGCAAAGAAAAAGGTAGTTAAGAAAAAAGCTGCAACTAAAAAGAGGAAGTAATCCTCTCTTGTTGTTAATTTATTTTTTTTATTTTAATTAAATTTTTAAATAGTTTCGTCTTTCTTCTTTTATGGAGAAAGATTGTATTTTTTGTAAGATCTCTCGTGGAGAAATTAGTTCTAATTTTATATACGAGGAAAAGAATTTTTTTGTAATCGAAGATATATCTCCGGTTTCTTTTGGACATTGTTTAATTATTTCTAAGGAGCATTATTCTACAATTTTGGATTTTCCTTCTGAATTTGGAGAAGAATTAATCGAGATTATAAAACACCAAGCAAATCGTTTAATTTCTAAGGGTTTTGCCGATGGAATTAAAATTGTTCAA
This sequence comes from Candidatus Woesearchaeota archaeon, assembly GCA_964563945.1. Taxonomy (GTDB): domain Archaea; phylum Nanobdellota; class Nanobdellia; order Pacearchaeales; family GW2011-AR1; genus CAZLZF01. The sequence continues at coordinate 2,367 of CAZLZF010000074.1, read as the reverse complement.
AATAATTTTGAATCTTCCGGGCAAACTGTCGGGCATTTTCATGTGCATCTCATTCCTGAAAAGAAGGGAGTTATTCGAGAAAAAAGAGTTTAAAATAATTTTAAATGGCTCTGGGGAGAATTTAACTCCCGACTTCTGCCTCATGAGAGCAGCGCTCTAACGCTGAGCTACAGAGCCATGTATAAATTAAAGATATGAAGAAGGTTTAAAAATTTAAGGATTTTGAAATTTAACTCACCGACTTTTAGCCTCATGAGAGTAGAGTCTTATTCGAACAATTGCATAGATATTTTGTTCGAATAGGGGCGAATTTATTTGCCCACTAACGCTAAAGCTGTCAAGAGCCATGTATAAATTAAAGATATGAAGAAGGTTTAAAAATTTAAGGATTTTGAAATTTAACTCACCGACTTTTAGCCTCATGAGAGTAGAGTCTTATTCGAACAATTGCATAGATATTTTGTCCGAATAAGGGGCGAATTTGTATCTTTTTTTATAATTTTTTTATTAAAAAGATTTAAAAACCAGCTAGAATAAACATTCATATGGGAAAAATAAAGACCAAATTAATAAAACGAACTTCAGAAAGAATTGTCAAAGAAGGAATAGAGTTTAAAGAAGATTTTGAGACAAATAAAAGGATTCTTTCTAGAGAAATGCCTTCAAAAAAGGTTAGAAACCAGATTGCAGGGTATGTTACAAGAATAAAGAAGATTGAGAAGAGAAAACAAGAAGAACTTGAAAAAGGAATAAAATCTATTAAAAAAGAATAATTATCTCTTATTTTTGTTTATTTTATCTAATTTTTTTTCTATCTCTTCTAATTTATCTAGAATTATTTTCTCTCTTTTTCTACGAAGGAAAGTTGAAAAAATTGAAATAAGGTTTGAGATTAATAATATTAGGGTTATTATACCAATTGCTTGAAGCCAGAGAGCCATTTTTCCGAAGGTTGCAACGAACTCTAGAGAGAGGATTTCGGTTAGGTTAAACGTATCCATATTTTAATTAGTTTATAATTCTTTTAAAAACTATCGAAATTTTGAGCTCATTTATTCCAAAATCTTATAAATCTAGTTGTATTTTAGTTTTAATGGGAAAGAAAGAAATAACAATTGATGAAATGGCTAATTTTTGTAAACGAAGAGGTTTTGTTTATCCTACTGCGGAAATTTACGGCGGACTTGCGGGATTTTGGGATTTTGGACCGGTTGGAGTTGAACTTAAAAAAAATATAAAAAACGAGTGGTGGAAATATCACATTTATGAAAGAGAAGATATGGCTGGAATTGACGGCGCGATAATTACCAATCCAAAAGTTTGGGAGGCTTCTGGTCATGTAGAAAATTTTTGTGATTATGCGGTTGTTTGTAAAAAATGTAAACACAAATTTAAGGTCGATAAAAATGAATTGGAAGATGCAAAATGCGAAAAGTGTGGTGGAGAGGTAGAAAACAAAGGAAAATTTATTCCAATGTTTACGACGAAGGTGGGTCCAATTGAAGAAGAGTCTACGCAGGCATATTTAAGGCCCGAGACTGCGCAATTAATTTTTACAAATTTTAAATTAATTCAAGATAACGCTCGTTTAAAATTGCCTTTTGGAATTGCTCAGCAAGGAAAAGCGTTTAGAAATGAAATTGCTCCGAGAAATTTTTTGTTTCGTTCTAGAGAATTTGAACAAATGGAAATAGAATATTTCATCAATCCGGAAGAAAAAGAAAAATGTCCTTATGAAATTCCCGAGATAGAGATTGCTATTTATTCCTCAGAAATGCAATTAAAAAATAAAGAAGCGATAAAAATGAGCATTAAAGAAGCGTTAAGGAAAAAAATAATTAAATTGCCTTGGCACGCATATTGGATTGCCACAGAATTAATCTGGTTTAAAAATCTTGGTGCAAATATTGATAAATTTAGAATAAGACAGCATCTTCCCGACGAAAAGTCACATTATTCTACGGACACTTGGGATATTGAATATAAATTTCCTTTTGGATTTAAAGAGTTGCAAGGAATTGCAGATAGAGGAACTTATGATTTAACAAAACATCAAGAGAAATCAAAAAAATCAATGGAGATTGTCGACGATTCTATCCAAAAGAAAATACTTCCGATGGTTGTTGCTGAACCTTCTTTGGGTGTTGAAAGAGCATTTTTAGTTTTTTTATTTGATTCTTACAGCGTTAATGATAAAGAAGAAATTGTTTTAAAATTAAATCCAAAAATTTCTCCGATAAAGGTTGCTATTTTTCCATTGGTAAAAAAAGACGAAAAACAAAGCGAAATTGCTAAAAAAATATTCAATGAATTAAAAAAAGAAAATAAAGTAGATTATGATGATTCTGGTTCGGTTGGAAAAAGATA
>CAZLZF010000073.1:0-3286 GCA_964563945.1 Candidatus Woesearchaeota archaeon | reverse complement strand
GTTGCTCCTACTGGATGTTTACCAACGATTGTTCGTAGCGATTTATTAGAAGAACAAAATGTGGCGGTTTTTTGTCCGATTAGTGCAACAAAAGTGAATCCTGCAGTTTCAGTAGAAGCAATACGTTCTATGACTTTTTCTGGAAGCCATCCTTCAATGGTTAGTGGGGTTGGATTTTATCCTGCAAATGCGGCATTGTCAAAAGATGAAAATTCTCTTTCTAATTTTCCTGTTTTAGAAAATATTGGTTATGCTGTAATTGTCCTTAAAAAAACTGAAAATGAAAGTGCAATGCCCAAATTTGTCGAGGGAAATTTAAGTGCTCGTATTTCTTATGATACACAAAAAGCATTTGGAATTGGAGATGTTGATTTTTATCTTCCTGAATTGACCGACTACGAATGGAAACAAGAATATTTGAATTATGGTTTTTGGTCTGGAAAGGGATTTTTAAGAGCGGAAAATGTGGACTTGGAGGGGGCTCGTATAAGTGTTTATTCGGATGAAAGTAAAAGAATTTCTAGCTTTAATTTAAAAAAAGGAGAAAGTTCTTCTAAAGTCTATCTTCCGGGATTTTATTGTTCTGCTGGATTTAATGTTCGACTTTCTAATTTGGTTAATCCAGATACTACAGCAGTAATAAAAGTTGATGACGATGTATATAATTTGGTCGTCGGAGATAGATTTTTAGAAAATCGTTGTCAAGTTAAAAGAATTGAGAGAAAGGGAATTTATCAAGAAGTTAGTGTTTATTGCTCTAGAGATGATAAAAAGCAAAGCACCTTTACTTTGAGGGTTAGTCCAAAAGTAAATCTTTCTGGAGATTTTTCTAAAACAAATTTTAGTTTGGGAGAAAAAATTGGCAATTCTTCTAAGGAGGATTTCTATTTGGTTTATTTAGATAGTCTTTCTGGAAGTACAAAAATAAATTCTTCTGATTTGGTTGTTTGGGTTTCTTCTGAAAAGCACGATGCTTCAAAAGATTCTCTTTCTAGTGTTGAATTAGAAAATTATGCGAATAAAGTAAAGAGATATGTTTCAAATAAGAATTTTTATTCCGGTTCAGGAAGTTTTAATGAAGATTCGGCGAAACTTTATTTTATTAAATATAATTCGGGTGTTAAAACTGCAATAAATATAAAAAATAATGGTTTTTTTATTCCAGATGTCTCTTCTTTTGAATCTGTTTCTCGGAGCGAATATTTTAATAATGCTTTGGAAAATTATTTGAATTTAACTGAACTTTATCCAACTGTTATGGAGAAGGATTCTTTCGGTAGTGATTTAAGTTCAAAAACTTATTCTGAGAAAGGTTTAATTTCGGGAATTGAACTTTCTAATAAACTTAGAGATTCTACTGCTAGGAAATTTTTAATTTCTAAACTTTTGGAACTTTATCCAACTTCAGAGAACAGAGAATATGCCAGATTCATAGATATTGAGAGTTTTTCTTCAAGTTACGATAGTGTTTCTGAATTAGTTTCTGTTAATTCAGAGTATCATTCTATTTCCTTAGAAAATGTTCAAGAACCAACTTTTGAAAATTATGGTATTCTTTTGACTATCTTTGATTCTAATGGAAAAATTATTGAACATCAAGTTCCTTTAACTAAAAATTTTATTTATGGATTTGATGGTTCTTCTAGTGTTTCTTTGGTAGATCTTTCTATGGAAAAAGCAAGTATTTCTTTTTCATATAATGATAGTGAAAGGATTGTTTCTAATCGTATTTCCTTAGAGTCTGGGCTTTTAGGAGAGGGAGGAAAATATAAATTCCGTTTAGAAGAAATTAATTTGGTTCCGGTTGCAAGAGTAATAATTACCCCACAGATAGATAATCAGCATGGTTTTTCAAATATTAGTTATAAAATTGGAATAGAAAAAAGAGCGATTGATCTTGCTCCAGATAAAATTGATGAGAAAATTGCTGATTTAAATGAATCTATTAAAAAATGGGAAGAAATTTCTAAAAATTTAGGAAATGTTGTTAGTGGATTAAAAGGTGCGTGTTTGGCTACCGGAGCTATTCTAACCGTCAAGAATTTTTTTAGTGGTTTAAGTGGAGAGGTTAATGCAAGGAATTATGCAATGAGGGGACTCGATGGAGAGAGTGGAATTTATGCTGAATGTAATAAGCAAATTTCCGAGGGAAAATTTAGCAATTTGCAAAAATGTCTTTCAGATGATGAAATAAAATCTAAAATAGAAAAATCTACGAAGGCATATCAAGAAATTTTGGAAGAACAACAAGATTCTCTAACTGAGATTAGGGAAAAATCTTTGATAGAAGATTCCGGATTTGGTTTAGAAAAAGTTGTTGACGATAAAAAATATTTAATTGAATATTCTAATCAAGTTGGTTCCAAAATAAACGCGAGTTTGATAAACGAAAACGCTGCCAAAAATGGTAATTATTTAATTTCGGATTTGAGAACTTTAGATTTTTGTTTTGAATTAAAAAAGAAAGACACTTTGCTTTGGGAATCTGCATGTAAGTCAAATGTTGAAGAAATAACTAAATCAATCGAAGAGGCTTCAAAAAATTCTGCAGTTTTAGCAGATAAAACTTCTGGAAAAGTTCTTCCAGTTCAAGATGTTTTGGAGGTTAAAAATCAGGTTACTTTGCCTTATAGAAAATTAACAATAACGAGTGATAAAATTGAGAATCTCCAGTTTCCAGAAGGGGTTCAACCGAAGAAGGATGGTGAAGTAAATGTTGCGACAATTGTTTATAATGGTAAATCGAATATTGTTTTTTTAAGCGAAATGAGTGATGGAAATTTTTATACGATTAAAAAAGCATATGAATATAATGAGGTTGAAGGAAAAATTAAATTGGGAACTGATGTTACTTCTGAAATTCAAAGAAAGGTTTCTAAATTCGTTGTTGCTGATAGTTATGATACCGAGGTTGGCGAATGCGTTGTTCGATATTTTGGTTCTGATCCAGATAAAGGTCATCCCGCAGTAGTTCCTTTTATTTCTACAAAAGGTAAGGGATGGTATGTTGGTGTAAGGCATGCAACAGTTAGTTTGGGTTCTTCTTCAAATTATGATAAATCTGGTGCTATCTCTAGCTATTATATTTGTAATGCTGGGGACGACGGGAAAGTAAATTTTAATCCTGATGCTGGCGCTTTTTCTGGGGGAGATTATTGTACTTCATTTAGTGTTTCTGGCGGAACCGTCGCTGAATCGGAAGCGTTTGGTTTAACAAAGTCTGAAATTTCAACATTGGTTAAAAGAGCGGTTCAGGCAGTAAAAGATGCAGGGATTTATTCTCCCG
>CAZLZF010000072.1:2164-3300 GCA_964563945.1 Candidatus Woesearchaeota archaeon | reverse complement strand
TCAAGCGGGTTCCTGATTAAACGATTGCTAGAAAAATTTGATACTCTAGAAAGCAACGGATTACCGGGACTATTAAAAGACCGTGGCATGGATAAAATTATTGAATTCCCTAAATATTTAGTATTTGGTGCAGGAGAGGGCAACTATATTGACAGGTTTTTAGGGACCACGAATCATGAAGTACATTCAACCTTTCCTGGCATTCTGTTTGCTTATGGACTGATTCCGTTCATCATTCTTTGTTCCTGGATTTGGCATCATTTGAAAGGCATCAATATGATGCTTGTCCCTGTCTATATTGCATTGTTTATGGAAAGCCTAACATTGGCAAATCAAAGGCAACCTGCCTTCTGGATCATTATTATGCTTGGCAGCTTGAGTTATATTGACAGGCCTGATAATCGCAGGTTTAGGTTAACGAGGAAGATAGCATGATAGAGAATAGAGATAATTTGGTCTCTGTCATCATGGGCATATATAATTGTGCCGATACGCTAGATGAAGCCATCCTATCAATTCTCAGCCAGACAATGGGTTCATGGGAGTTGATTATGTGTGATGACGGCTCAATAGATAACACATATGCTATAGCAGAAAGCTATCGTTCAAGCTATCCGAATAAAATTACTCTGATTCGCAACACAACTAACATGGGGCTGAATCATACTCTAAACCGCTGCCTTGATTTAGCGCATGGAAAGTATATTGCCCGTCAGGATGGAGATGACATGTCGTTGCCTCATCGCTTTGAAGCACAGGTCAAAACGCTTGAAAAGCATCCTGAGATGGCGGTAGTCAGCGCATCAATGTCGTTGTTTGACAGCACAGGTGAGTGGGGGAAAATTGCGAGAAAGGATTATCCGGAAAAACAAGATTTAATATATGGAACCCCTTTTGCCCATGCACCTTGCCTTGTTCGCGCCGAAGTAATGAGGGCGGTTGATGGATATAGCGATGAGACAAGGTTGAGACGAGTGGAGGATTATCACCTTTGGTACAAAATTTATAAAGCAGGTTATAAAGGAATGAATCTGCAGGAGATTTTATACCGATGCCGTGACGATAGGGCTGCGCAAAGGCGAAGAAAGATGATATACCGGATAAACGAAAGCTATGTCAGATGGCTTGTGTTCAAG
>CAZLZF010000072.1:0-2064 GCA_964563945.1 Candidatus Woesearchaeota archaeon | reverse complement strand
TTATTGCATCGTTTATCGGCGGATATAGTTTTTTGAAGATCCCCAGGGGAGAAGCCTTGGAGCGTATCAAGGAAGAAAATCAGAAAATCGTGGCCGAGAATGAGGCCGAAATACTGGCTACCAATGCGAAAATCGCAGAGCTTGAACAATACATTGAGAATATTCAATCGTTAAGCAGTTTTACCAATAAAAAAATTGCAAAAGTCGAAGCAGATATAGCGTTTGATCCAATCACGACAGATATATCAAGGGTAAGAAGCGGATATACAAATTTATTTCGCAGTATGAACCTTCAGAATACTTTATCGGGATTGATACCCGCAGACTATAGTGATGATCACCTTAGGCTGCTTATCAAGATTGGTATCAAATCCGATGCCAAAACGCCCAATAAACTCACAATCACTTCGCTTGGCGGTGATGGATTTGACGCGCAGGCAGTTGTTGAAAAGGTGTTCGAATACTTTACCCAGCAGCATGCTGACAAATTGAATACTTATGGAGAGCATTCATTAACATTTATGAATTTTGCTTTGGATGATGCTAAAGATAGACAGACTTTATTTGATGATGAAATTAAGAAACAGCAGAACTCCATCAATGAACTTAAAGGTGCTATTTCTTATAATAAAGACATCATCAAAGAGACAAGAGAACTGGAGGGTACAAGTTTAAATTCGCTCATTAAGCCTGTTACATTTGGATTTGTGCTAGGAATTGTCCTCGGAGTTGTTATTATGGCACTCACTTATGTTATTCGTCTAGTTTTGGTTATACCGGAACAAGTACAGGAACGGCTAAATATCCGGTATATAGGAGGACTGAATTACAGACCTGCGCTCACCATTGGCAAGCTTGCAGAGGTTGCTGCCGGTGGTTTTCTATTCTTCAAGCACAAAGTGGAAGCAATCGATTATATTGTTGTTAATTTGAGCGAGATGATTAGTGAGAACAGCACATTGCTTGTTACTGGCAGCGTCCCATCTGAGGTCTTGACTTCTTTTTCAGATGATCTTGTTAATACCGGCAAACTGAGTGATTCCATAAAAATGATAATATCACAGGATATCACCACCACAGCCGATGGGATCGATAAACTGCTTCAAACAGATTACGTTGTGCTTGTCGAAAGACTTGGAATGTCTACTTTAAAGCGTGTTAAGCATCAAAGCGACCGCATTGCATTGTCTGGTAAGTGCTTGATGGGTTATGTATTGTATTAATAAGAAAACCTAGGCGGTGAAGCACATGTATCAAAGATTGGGGAAACGTTTACTAGACTTGGTTATCTCCTTTATTTTGTGTGTTTTATTTCTACCCGCGCATCTACTTATCATATTCGCTATTAAAACCTTTGATCCTGGCCCCGTATTCTTTAGACAAAAAAGAGTTGGCAAGAATAAGCAGTATTTTTACATGGTGAAGTATAGATCAATGAGGGTCGACGCTCCTAAAGAGATTCCTACTCATCAGCTAAAAAACCCTGATGAGTATATTACAAAGTTAGGCAGTTTTTGACGAAGGACAAGCCTTGATGAACTGCCTCAGCTTCTCCATGTACTGAAAGGGGATATGTCGCTCGTTGGCCCTAGGCCAGCTCTATGGAACCAGTTTGATTTAGTCGAGGAGCGGGATAAGTATAGTGCAAATACCGTCCATCCCGGCATTACAGGATGGGCTCAGATTAACGGAAGAGACGAGCTTACAATACCTGAGAAGGCAAGTTTGGACGGCTACTATGTTGAGCATATTTCATTTAGAATGGATTTACGGTGTTTGACAGGAACTGTGTCATCCGTGCTTCGCCGCAAAGGTATTCGTGAAGGTATGCGAGATGGTGAATCTGATTTTCAAGTTAATCAAGCTCCATCACAGAATAATGAGGATAGAGGATGAAAAGGATTCTAGTTACCGGCGCTCATAGCTATATTGGGACATCCCTTGAGCGCTACTTGGCTCAGTGGCCAGATGAATATCATGTGGATACCATCGATATGGTGGATGTCAGCTGGCGAGATAAGAGTTTCACAGGCTATGACAGCGTGTTTCATGTTGCAGGGATTG
>CAZLZF010000071.1:0-3360 GCA_964563945.1 Candidatus Woesearchaeota archaeon | reverse complement strand
TTACATTTGCATTTCTACCTATTACATTTGCATTTCTACCTATTACATTTGCATTCCTACTAGTTACATTTGGGCTCCTACCGCTTTCAAATGACTTTTCAGCGATTAAGTTATGGAATAGGATTAAAACACCAAGTAAGAGTACTTCTTCGTTTTGAAAAAAAATCATCATCCGAAGGTTCCATTCAACAATGAATAAATCGAAATCCTCGGAAAGTTAATTCCACAAAGTGTTTTTTTGTGAAGTGTTCATTTAATTCCTATGATGTATGGCGCCGGACTTTTAAATTCTGTTTACCAAGTCTTTAAAGTATCCGTAATCTTTGTCAGCTAAAATTCGTCTGTCAAGATAACAATTAAATTTTTCGCAAGACGTTTCAGGCAATAATGTACAACTAAAACAAGCTGAAAGATTCAAATTAGCGACACCTTGTCCGTGAGTATGGTAACAGATTGGATCTGTTGCACAGTCAGTCGCTCGAATCATTGCAGATTCAATTAATTTTCCAATTCTATTGTCATCACAGATTGAAGTTATACCGCCATAACTGCCCTCTGAACCTGCGATTGTGTATATCAATACACCGTTCATTCCGAGTTCCTCGCCAATGTATAGCCGTTCTTGAATTGAAGTTGATGGATAACCACATAAGTATTCTAATTCTTTAATGATTAAGTGCGAAAACGTATGTATCAAAACATATTTTGCATTCAATTCAAAGTCTTCACTAAAAGTTGATTCATATTGTTGTTTGTTAGCGATTAAAATTGAAATTCGTTCTTGAATTTTTGGATTATTTTCAATCCATTTGTTTAAAGTATCATTATCAAAATCAAAGAAAATTCCTTCGCCAAAGTTTTCAATAGCGGGTAAATACTTTGTTGTTTTACCATAAGTAGAAGTGAATTTTTTTACAATACTTTCTTTTGTTGCTTTTTCGTCGTCTTCGTCTTGCAAAATTAAATTTGATGAAATTGGTTCTTGTCTTGTGAACGAAGTTTGAACAGAAGTAATTTTTATTTTGTCCATTTTGTAAATGGATTTTATCAAATCTTTTTGGAAAATTGAATCATCAATTTTATTGAAAATCAATTTATCCTCGATTTTTTGAGGAGTAGTTTTACTCGTAATGAATTTGTACTCGTCAAATCTGTATTGATTTTCAGTCTTTGAGATTTCAAATTCTCGTTCACTAAAATTGTTCTCAATCAATTTCTGAATGATTTCATAATTAATTTCGATGTTTTTATAGCGTTTCAAATTCTTTGAAATTGTTTGTGCATTACCACCGTCATTATGTTCTTCTCGAATCAAATTGATTGTAAATTCGTTTAATTCATCGTTTGCTGGGATGTAAATACTTGATAAAATGTTTGGATAATAAACGCTATTACTTGAACGAATAACGGGTTTAAACAGAATATCTGTTTCTTTAGAATTTGGAATTAAGTCTTGGATTTTTATCCTCAAATCAAACAAACCCGAAAGTGTTGTAAAGTTTATTTGTTCCCCGTTTTTTCTTTTTGCGATTATCCAAATACCCTTCAAATCGTCTAATTTATCAGAAGTTTTGTATTCAAAAATTGCATCATCTGGAACTTGAATATTTGCAAGCGTGATAATATCTTCTTCGCTTACGGTTTCATTAGGTTCATTTTTTTTGCTTTTTTTCCTGTTTCTAAACATTGCCCATTTGTCCCAAGGAATGTCAGCAATTTCACCATTAGGCGAAGTTAGAATAAAACGCACTTGTTCTAAATCAAAAAACTTTCTTTTTTTATCTCTGTTCTTTACATAACAATGACAACATTTTGGTGGGAAAAAATTGTCTTTGTGTTCTGAATTAACGTTGTTTTCCCAATTGCTTTTCCATTTATCAAATCTGTCAAAACGACCACAATTATTGCAATAAAACCATTCAGGAAAATATTTTGCGGATAAAAAAGCAAATGGATTTTCAGGCTTATACCCCTTTTTTAAATCATTGACAGGAATTTTTATCAAGTGTTCTAACTCTTGAAAGTACTTGCTTAATCGGTTCTTGAATCTTTTATCAATGACCAAATTGTGTTCTTCAAATTGTCCGTTTATGGTTTGAAAAAAAGGCCACTCGTTGAAGTTGTCAATCAAAATTGAACCGTCTCTTGTTTCTATAATAGAACCAACGCCACCATACGAACTAATGGCTTTTCTTGTTTGTATTTGCTCAAATTGTCCCATTATCTGTTTATTATTTTTACAATGCTGTTTGTATCTATTTCTCTCATTGACATCATTAAACTCCAATCGTCTAAGTCTGACATTTTTTTAATCAAAATTTTATAGGTCAAATCGCCCTCTTTTGACGTCCATTTTTCGGCTAAAACCTTCAATTTGTCCAACGCATAATCCAATTGCTTTTTGTTTTTGATTCTCTCAGAAATGAAAGTTTTTAGTTCCTCATAATTGCCTGTGAAATCTTTGGCTCTTTTGTCGAGATATAAACCTTGTTTGTGTCGGACGAAACAAACCAACAAGCTAGCCAAAACTTTATCCAAAGCAATTTCGGTAAATGGTGTAACGCTTAATGGCTCTACGAATTTATAATATGCCTTATTAAAAGGGACGTAATTTTCAAAATACGACTTGTCTCTTGAGCGGTTGGCATCTAATAGATTTATAACAATTCCTTTGTCTTTTCTTCCAACACGACTTGATGCTTGAATGTATTCGGCAACATTTTTAGGTTGTCCGTTCATTAGCATTACGTTCAGTCGTTCAATATCTATACCCACAGAAAACATATTTGATGCTAAAACCAAATCGACTGTATTTTGAACAAAAGTCCATCCGTCTTTAGTAATTAGGCTGAACTTCATTTCGAGTTCGTCCAATAGCTTCTTGATAGAGTTACTTTCAATCCTACTTGTCAATTCTTTTGTTCTTCCTGCAAGCCCAAAATAGTTAAAGCCGTAAATTTGTTTATTAAATTGGTAGCGGTTGTGTAAGAGTTTTAAGAAATCCGAAATTTCCGCAGGAACCTTGTTGTAAACCTTGCCAACATCACGCAAACTGTTGTAAAATGAAACGATTGTCCAAAAATTATTTTCTCGACTTATTGCTTCTTCTTGTGATAAATTTTCTTTTACTCTGTAATACTTGAACAACTCAATACGAGCTAAAAGCAAGTTGCCTAAAATTCGTATTTGCGAATTTAAAGCCGTTTTTCCTGTTGGCATAAAACCAATATGCTTCCTTTTGCTTTCGGTTGAGACGTAAGAAAAGAAGTTGTCGTCATAAGTTACGCCCATTGGTGGAAATATGTTTAAAGCTCTATTTCCGTAAAGCATTGCAACTTGTTGTTCCGTATTTCGGGTTGT
>CAZLZF010000070.1:0-3384 GCA_964563945.1 Candidatus Woesearchaeota archaeon | reverse complement strand
CATTCTTTGTAAAAATTTTTAATAAAATTACTTGGATTCAAAAGTGAAAGAATCTTTTTCAGTCCAAAAGTATTCTCCCTTTATTTTTATTTTATCTTTACAAGCATTCCACAAATGATTTGATAACGAAAGCCCGGATTTTCTTTTTCTGTCTGTAAAGTAAGCAAGAATTACATCTATTCCCTCCTCGGATAGCTCTTTAATCATTGGAACAAAGTCTGTATCCGAAGTCAAAACAATTACTTTAGAAATTCCTTCTTTTTTTGGAATTCTTGACAAATCCATAGTTAAAAGAGTATCTACTCCTTTTTGTTGATAATTGTTACCAATTTTTTGGCATCTTCCTTCTCTAACAATTATTTTAGCATCTCGTAATCTTGCGATAAATTTATCATAATTTGCTTTTCTTTTATTTTCTTCTTTTGTAGGTTTAGCATCTTGATAAGGTGGAGCAGTGTAAAAATAAATTTTTTTACATTCTAATTTTTTGACGTTTGCAAGATTTTTTGCAAAAACTTCTATTTTATACTTTAGAGGTTTTCCTTTGCCAAAAAACTTAGAAATAAATGACAAATAACCCGCATCGATAAATACAATTGTTTCTGTCATAATAAAAAACATCAGGCAACCCTTAATGGATCACCTGGGATTATGTTGATATAAGAATGGATTATGAATTTATAATTCTTTTGGCATCTATTTTATCCCTCAACTCACAATCCGTGAAAGATTACTTAAATTCGCTAATTTGGATTTTTTCGCTCATTTATGAGTAGCTTTGAAGAATTGCTCTCAATATAAATAACTTCAAAATAATTTTATATTGAATACAAAATCTATGATTTTGCTTGGATTCGAAATGGGGAAATTTTTAAAAAATTTGAAATACTGCTGAATTTAACAAAGTATGAAATCTGGAAGAAAAGAAGTGGTTGCTTTACAGCAACCACTTTTATCCACCCACCCAGATTCGAACTGGGGATCTCCCGGGTGCTGCTTTGCAACCGAGTTGGCTTTTGGGGCTTCATTTAATTTCCAAATGGAATATCCGCCTTAGATAAATCTACAGCCAGGCGCTCTACCGCTGAGCTATGAGTGGTTAAACCTTTGGAATTAAACCCTATGTTTATCCAAAGGATAAATTTTATAAGTAATTTTCGTTTTTAAAGATTATGTATCTCGAATAAAAAAAGATCTTATTAAAATTAATTTTTATTGGTCGCTACTAGAAATAAAAAAACACTTATTTGAAGAACTCTTTTTTATCTTTCCACCTTTCTCATAAACCGCTTTTGCTCTAGGTAAAGCTAATCTCCCCATTATTCCAACTTTTGAATATAAAATGTAACTTACCCTTCTTATCTCTCCAGCTTCCATTTTTTCGAATCTCCAGTCCATTCTTCCTTTTTCTTCATTGATTCTTGCAGGAGCTTCTCCTCCAAATTTAGGATAAACTTTTACAACTCCCGGAAGTCTTTCAATTAGGTTTAACCTTTCAATGTATTTTTGCGCTTTAACTTGTATAGAAACTTTCAAAGCAAATTCTCCTCCTTTCGTTCTTAAATATTTTGCTTTTTTCTTAACAATAACATCTGTAAACGCAAACCTTCCAACAAGATAAACCACCCATAAAATCAAAGCAAGAATTATTATTGGATAAAACCAATTTGTGCTAACTTTTATTGTAATTCTTTCTCCTGGAGAAAGTGTTTTTATCCAAGTGTATTTTATCTTAAAGCCCTCTCTCTCGATTAAATCTGCTTTAGGACTAACGCTTGTAAAGTATCTAGAAAAAACATTCTTTTCTATTGTTATCTCCGGCCTAATTTGGGTGTTTCCAGTGTTTGTTTTTTCTATTGTTTGCTTTTTTATAATAAAACCACTTTTTGTCGTGTCTGTACTTAAAGAATCTTTTTCTATGAATCTAACTCTTGATTCGCTTTCTCCCACGATTCCAAGCGATTCTACTTTTGTTTTTACAGTATAAAACCCGTTTGGTAATTTGTCTACTTCTTCTTTATTTAATTTAAAACTAAAATCTCTTTCTTCATAGGGATCTAAAGAAATCTCTTTTTGACCGCTAAAAAAATCCGAAGTAAATTTTAAATCAATTTTTTCAAACTCGTAATCAATCAGATTCTTCACGATAATTTCTATTTTTTCATTTCCCGGCTCAATATCGTTAACTTTTATTTCTAATGCGTCTTTGGGTTCAAGAACTTTAGTGACTGCCATTGTAGAAAAAATTTCTCCCTTGCTATTTTCTATAAAAAATTCTATTGCATATTTTCCTCTCATCTCCATATTATTTCTAGGAGAAACTTCAAAGCTAATTCTTTTTTGTTCGCCCTTTTTCAAAGAGAATTCAGTTCTCGCCATAGAAAAACCAACTAAATTATAGATTCTAAAATTAGAGGAATCTCCATTATTTTTTATGTCAAAACTAATTTCTACAGGATTTTGGTTTCCAACAATAAAAAAACTTTCTGAACTTTCCAAAACTTTTAAATCAATTCCAAATATTGTTGGAACTAGCAAGAATGCTAAAAGTAAAAATACTATTTTTTTCATAAAATTTTTTATATTTGTTTGTATTTAAGCATTTCTATACTTTAGCTTACCGTATTACCCTCGAGAGCAAAATATGCTTTGACCTGGCCAACAAATTCATCCAACTCGCCAGAAACCTTGTCCTCTATTTGATCAATTCTTTCAGGAATAACCCATCTTTCATAAGTTCCTCTCCAGAATTTTGACCATCCCGATGTCTCGAATTTGCCCTTGTAATCTCTTACTAGTATTCCTTTAACTTCCATTTCGGTTGAAGCTGCCTGATTTGCCTTTATTTTTACTCCGTCTTTAACCGCTTCTACTTTTTTTAATCCCAAAAATTTGAAAGTAACTTTAACTTCCATACGAAAATAATCCGAAATATTTTTTAGCCCTTCCCATTTTATATCAATTTCTTTACTATCTCCCGCAATTTTTTCAGAGTATGCTCTTTCTGCAAAAGAATTCAAACCAACTTCTTGAGTTAACCAAGTGTAACAAAATTTGTAAAAGTCTCCGTAATTGTATATTCCGTCTTTAACTTTCAACTTTGTTTTAAAAATTACATCTTTTTCTGACATTTTGTTCGCCTCTTATCTTATAATCAGTTTATTCTGTTTTAAATATTTAACGATTAGACAAAATACTCTTTTTTAGCTTATTGTAGTTATATTTTTATATCTTTAAAATTTACACAAATTATGATAATTGATTCCCACGCGCATTTAGACTTTTTTAACGAAGGCGAAATAAAAAAAGTAATTGAAAATTCTATAGAAAATAATGTTTTTAGAATAATAACAAATTCGGTCGATTTAGATTCTTCGATTAAAT
>CAZLZF010000069.1:0-3541 GCA_964563945.1 Candidatus Woesearchaeota archaeon | reverse complement strand
GAAACCCCATTGTTCGTTAGCGATTCAACATAGCGGCCCAATGCTTGAGCATAGTCCAGTCTTAGCTCACGACCGACAGTGTCGCCAACATTGAGATGATTGGCTTTCAAAAAGGCTCTGAGTACGGTAGCTCTATTGGCAGCAGTTTGAGACTTTAAGAGACCGATTTCGATTTCGTGAGTCTGTTTATCCAGTAGATTTTGGTAGGTAAGAGGGTTCATACGCTTACTCCTTGAGTGACGTATCCCTTTCGTTTCTGGTGACTGCGAGTTAGGTAAAGGCACCGGATTCGAATACCTGCGAAATATATAACCTCTTGATAGTTTTAAATTTTTCCTCATTTTACTGCTCCTTACTTGTAGAACATAGGAGCGACAAATGCAGGTAAACAATCAGACAAAAAAGACACGAGGAAAAATTTAGCTCGCACTATGTATAGCTAAAAATTTCGACTTTTCTGGAACACTTGGAAAATATTTTTGCGCTGTCGTGAAGCGACACAGGAGTTTGTGAAGGTCCAGTCTCTCTGTGCAAACTCCCGATAAAGTGCTGGCTGAACTGACCTTCGGATTTTGGAGTTCGCTCTTTAATACACAATTCCAGAGTGTCCTCTGGAAAGAGCTTCGATTGGTCTTCTCGCGGTGTCCAAAGCCACAACGGCAACGGCACAACATTTCAGCAGCACTTAATCAGATCCGTGATCTGCGAAATCGAGTCTTTCACCATGAGCCGCTGTTATGGCTGACTCCTGCGCTGATCGATCAGCATACAGTAGGCATTACTGTTATCAACTGGATTGACCCGCAGCTCGGGCATTGGCTAAATACCTATGACCGACTTCCTGCTACATGGGCAGGGTGGGCAGCAACTCGATAGCCAGTCTGAGAGGCTTAGCTCCTTAGCTTATGGCGTTAGTGAGTTGTTGACGCGCCGTCATCGTCGCCGGTCAAGGTAAAGTCCCACGAGTAAAAAGTACGATATTGGCCGTCAGCAATTTCAACGGGATTTTTTCTTAAGGAAACCTTGTAGAGGATCTTGACGCTGGGGCAACAATTTGCGTCTAGATTGCCGTGGTCTAAGGCGGTAGCAAATAATTGGCCGTTCTTTTGGTACACGCTTGTGATGGTATTGAGCTTACGTGAGGTAGCGACAGGTTCAGATGCCGCTGCATTCACTCGTAAATAGTGAAAATCAGGATCATCCTCAATGCTACGAGCGAACGCATGTTCCAACAACACTAAAGTGGAACCACTTGTGCCTGTACCGCCTGCACAAGCAAGATCAGCAGGTACCATCACGATGTAAGCATCCTTGATCTGTGCCTCTTCATCGGTGAATTCAGTCACATTTTCCGGATTTATCGTCGTATAAGGATCAACGCATCCAATCTGACTGACATACGCAATAGCCATTTCTGACAGTCTTTCGAGCGAAGGAGGCTTGGCGGCTGCAATGGTAGGGCTCATAAAAACTGCAAAAAGAAGAAGGTTTCTGAGCATTTTAGAGTCCTGTATCACTTTGTAATCAGGCCATTGTTGCATGCGTTATCCTGAGCATGAACATTTTCCATGTGACCAAAAGCTCTGTCTCGTTTTTCCTCAATACATACCCCACCCAAGTCCGATGGTGAAATTTCTCCGGGGAAACTTTGTTGCCTCTGGCCGAGGGCTCAAATTCTTAGAGGGATGATTTGGTTTGGGGCCTCATTCCCTGGTTGAGCTGATACTTGAGCGCACAGAAATATCACGATTGTGATTTTTTCTACCAGGGGGGAAGCAGTTTCACCGGTGACGCTTGATCGCGTGGCATGTCGCATGCGCGGTATCACGGTTAAGTTGTCTCACAAACCAGCCCACAGCGATGTCTATTAGTACTGACAGGACTTGCCTGTTGAGTGTTTTACCCAGTCTTTGTACGAAATGAATTGCCTCCAACTTGGGGCGAAAGATGGGCACAAATTTATTTTGTTGCAGCCGTTTGTTTTTGGCGAACGATATGCTATATTTCCCGCATGGATCTAAAAAAATAGATCCATGCGGGATTTTTCAAACTGGCGGACAGGAAAAACTATGAGTGCGAAAAAAATTTCATCGGCAGATCAACCCATCAACGCCAAAGTGTTCAAGGACTCGCTCAAAACCTACGTTGATGGCGTGGCAAACCGCGAGCCGGCGTACAAAGACACCGATGGCAAGCCTAGACTGTACATCAAATTCTTGAACGGTAGAACAGCTTGCCTGGTCGCCAGGGAGGATGTGGATGAAGAGCTGCATTTGCACAACGCGTTGTTCGAGCACGCCTGTGAAAACGTTGGGGAGATCCGACGCTTCTGGTCCACGGTGGGTGCTGCGATCAGCTTCAACATCTCGTTCTGTTTTCCTTACCCAGATCTCTCAGGCGAAAAGGTTGAACTGATCCTCCTGCGTTACTGGGATGATGAGCATGCGGCCGATGAGTTCGCCGAGTCCGTGATAGTAACGGTTCAGGAGAAGATGGAAGACGTGTTTAAAGAGGACGGCCAGCTTGACGAGGACCATGTGAAAGAGTTCGATGCCCGATTACGCACGGTCGAGAAGAACGTCCGGTTGATCCGCAAGTTATTGGAAAAAGGTGAGTAATGACACGTCTGTACTGGGAGGATATGGAGCCGCTTTATGCGATTGCACTGCGACCTAAGCGCAATCTCACATTCCGTAACTTCGACTACCGCTTGCACGCTCGCAGAGCCAGGGCTGCTGCGGCCAAGTACATTGGACAGTCTTTTCCGTATGGCGTGTCGGCCTTGGTATTGGCAGGAAGCAAAGGCTCGGGCAAAACCCATCTCCTGAATGCCGCCGCTAACCTGGCGATGGAGTACGACTCAAATGCTTTGAGCTTTTTGTCGGCCTTCCGATTTGAGACTACCTATGACGACGCCATGTACTTTGATGACTGGCCCGTCTGGAAGCGTCGTTTCGAGGACGAATATATTCTGGCTGTTGATGACATTGATCAACTCTTTAAGCGTCCCGAGCTTGCCGATGCCATGCTGGACATCCTGAAAGCCAGAAGTCGAGCCAAACGAAAAAGTATCGTCACGCTGAATTTGCAGAACGACAGTCAGGCGGTCTGTGCCTTGAAAGACTACCTGATGTCACAAAAGCTGGTGACGCTGGATACGTATGAGCAGTAAAGCACCACGCGATAACACTGAACCACCCATTGAGGAGAGAACATGATTAATTTTGAAAAAGCAGGTGATATCTACGTTACCTACACTGCTGCTGACGGCTGCACTTGGAATTACAGCAAGAGCGACGCAAATCCCAGGGGGGGAACGGAGTCAATTGTCTATAAGCTTCGTGCTGACGCAAGCGAGACAGAAGAGTTTTTTGAGATCAGGTTGACTCGTGAAAATGACAAGGTGCTTGTTCACTGTAGCGACCTTTTCGTTGAGAACGTCCTTGTTGAGCCTATTCTTGAGGACGGCATGTGGACGATTGATATTGTGGATTCCGAAAAGCATGTCGAAATCCAGGTTGAGAACCTTGCAGAAAACGAT
>CAZLZF010000068.1:0-3547 GCA_964563945.1 Candidatus Woesearchaeota archaeon | reverse complement strand
AAACAAAATTCACCCGAAGGTCATTCGTGGAATTTATTTCTCTTGAAGAAGTCACTCCTAAAGATGTCATTATTGTAACTAAAAAAGATTTACCAAAAAACATCCTAATTAAAGATTTTTAAATTCAAGACTAAATTATTAAATAATTTTTATTTTTATGACCAAAATTGTTGTCGTCAATGACAAGATGCAAAAAAATTACCGATATTTTATTTAAAATAATCCATCTTTTCTATTAAAAAAATAGGGATACTCTCACAATTAAAACCTTCTTCTATTAATATAGATAAAGCTATCATCCTGTGTAATCCATCAACATGGAATAATTTGTTTCCACTTTTTTCTATTATTATCTCTTTAATAAAACCATTCGTTTTGATTTGTTCTTTAAAAAATAATATTAAATCGCTGCATTCTTCTGTATAATCTTGAGGTGGATTTTTGTAAGCACAGACAGCTTCTTCGACGGTTACATTATTAGGGAATAATATAATCCCAGTTTCATAATCTTTTAAATGTCCGTGTTTGGGCAACAAAACATCTTTTAATAAAGATGTTTTTAGTTTTGTTCTTAAACAATAGAATTTATATGATCTAAGATAATTTAATAAATAAGGTCTTGTCTTTTTAGACCACTCTGTCGTTAAATTTTTATTTATAGTATCTATTATTTCTTCAATAGAAATAGAACTTTTTTTATTAGTTAACCCCGATAAATCTATCATATCCTTCTAAAGTCTCTTTTAAATTTTCCCAGAAAAAATCTTTAAGAATCTTTGGATAAATCGTTTTATCAATGAGGTCTTCTTTAGAAAACCACCTTACTTCTTCAACCTTTCCGTTTGGATCTAAATCAATGTGGTTATTATTTAACTCTGTTGTGTTTTTAGTATTAGCAAGCCAAATAGTCTCAAAAAAAATAGACTCCTTACTCTCGTGGTATTCTTGTAAAAATAAAAATTTTTTTATCTCAACATCTAAACCTGTTTCTTCCAATACTTCCCTAACCCCACACTCTAAGATATTTTCTTTTTCATATTCCCAACCACCGCCTGGGACATACCAAAAATTTGTATCCCTATTTCTTACTAATAAAATCTTATTTGTTTTATAATCATAAACCAGCACACGAGCTAAAATTTTTGTTTTCATGTTATTAATTATATATTAATATTTTATTTTTTGAAAGTCCAAAATTCTTTAAGTGTCTTATTAAAATTTTCAAAAAAATCTCTTTCTTTTATAACCTTCTTATATGCTTTTTGTTTAATATCTTCTAGTTTATTACTCTTTATAGATAAAATATAGTTTATCTTGTTTGCTAAATCCTTATAAGAACCAACTTTAAATAAAAAACCATTATAAGCATCTTTTATCTGCTCTAAATAACCCTCTATGTTTGATGCTAATACTACTGGTCCGTGAGTTTTAGCCCAGATGGATACTTCAAGTGGAATATTTGAAAACGGCTCACCCCTTGATGGACAAACAACTATCTTAGTGTTATCCCACTGACACAAAGCTTGAGGCAGTAATCTTGTAAAACTAGAAATAAATGTAAAAGAAGATTCTTGAAAACTTAATATTCTTTTATAATTTTTATATTCCGATTTTTCTCCGGGTGGTGATACTGCAATAATAACAATGTGTACTTTTTCTTTTATATATGGAATTGAATTTATTAAAACATCTAATCCTTTAACCCACACTGCTCTACCAAAAGAAAAGATAATCTTTTTATCTAGTGGTATTTTATTTTCTAAAAGAATCTGTTTTATTCGTGTTTTAGTTAACTTGATAAAATCCCTGCTTTGTAGAAATAAACTTGATTCATATAAAACAAATCTATCTTTGGGTATTTTATAATTATTAATAAAGTGCTCTTCCAAAAAATTACACACTTTTGCTATATAAACATTTTCATTAAATTTAGTATATAGGAAACCAGTATTTTCCCATTCTAATCTTTTATGATTTAAACAATCTTTATCGTGTATATAAGAACTACTATAAGGACATAGCACCCATTTAATATTCACGTTACTTTGATTTGATTTATAAAAATAAATGGGTGTTTGTAAAAAGGGCATATCTATACATATAACCAGGACTTCGTTATATTTAACAGATTCTTTTTTTATAATCTCTGCTGATTCTCTGGATAAAGAGTGCCAGTAACCTGTTGTCCAAAAATCTCTTATTCTTTTAGAGTTTTTACAAAAAAATATATTACCGTCAACACTTTTTATCTTATCCTTGGAATACTTACTATCATAATATGAGTAACTTGGAAAATTTTTATTATATTTAGGTGTAATTATGTTAAGTTTAATATTACCATAATTATTCTCTAGCTTGTCTTTAAAAAAATCGAAACCATCTAATAACAATTTGGTTTGAGTCCCTATACCGTTTGTGTAATTAAATATCCCATTAAACGTTAAATAAAATATTCCTTTCATGAAATAAAAAATGCGTTAATAGTAATATATTTTAATATAAGCTACTAACGCACTACTTTTTTGCTAATAATAATAGCAGCTTCTCTTCTGTAGTCATTAAGTGAGTCAGGACAATGCATCAATGTATACATTTCATGACAATTAATGGCATATTTTTTTCTAAAAAACTTTTTAATCTGTTGAGCTTTTTTAATAGCATTTTTGCCTTTCACAAAAAAAACGTGGTGTTCCCTTTCGCACCAATAGTCTTTAAGCATCTCAATGTTATATAAATAGCCCCAACAATAAAAGTTTTTCACATCATCAAGATCCCAAGAAAAATAAAAATCATTTTCTATTTTTAGGTTTAATTTTTTTAAAATTTCTAAAAATTCTTGAATGTGTTCAGTTTCAGAGAAGTCCTTTTTCAAAAAAATTAAACTTCTTTCCATGGCATTAATTTTTATGTAATTTTAGATTTGTTCCTACTCACTATAACATATTTTATAAAAAAAATCAACACAAAGATATTGTCTGATTCTTGGCTTTTATTTTTATGTTAAAATAAATAATATAAATAATTTTTATTTTTATGAGCAAAATTGTTATCGTCAATGACAAGATGCAAAAAAATTATCGATATGTATTAAGCGAGCCGTCTGGTAAAAATTTTCGGAGTGATTTTAAACCAGACCTATCCCCAAAACAAATGTTAGAATTGGGTGTTTTTGGTGGTAAGTATATGACCGACTGTAAAAATGAATTTCCAAAAAACTGGTTCCAAAAAGCAAAGCTCCCTCCTTCTAAAAAAAATCCTGAATTAAATTATTTTAAAAAAAACGCTAGCCAGCCTCTCTCTGTTTGGATTAAAAAAGGTTGGATAAACCAAGAACACGACCCGAGAGGCTGGTTCCAGTGGTATTGCCGTTATTATTTAGGCAGAAGACTAGACAAAGAAGACGATCGTCAAATAAAAAGATGGCGTGCTATGGCAAGGCACATCGGACAGATTAAGAAAAATTGTCGAGAGGGAGATTTATTTTGCAGACCAAAGCAAAGACAAGCCCTACTCCACTGGGCTTATGATAGCCGTAAAATATAAAAAA
>CAZLZF010000067.1:0-3571 GCA_964563945.1 Candidatus Woesearchaeota archaeon | reverse complement strand
GTCCTCGGGTTAAACCCTGCGGTGTTGTAATCTAAACTGAAGTTATTACAACAGAAGAGACACGAGGAAACCAAGGGGTTTCCTAACAATTTCGTGGCATCAACCGGAGACAATAAAAAAATGCCACCCTTCAGAGCTTCGAGGAAGGAGCACGAGGAAACCAAGGGGTTTCCTCGTGTAACTAGTTTCGCCAAACCGATTATATAATCTGTTTCTTTATATTTTTTGGAGGTAAAAAATGAAAACAACACTAATTGCACTAGTAGTAATCGGGTTAGTTGTAATTGCGGGAATTGTTTTTGTAACGGCAAATTTGTCTTCTGCTAACGAGCAGGAACCAATAAAAAGCTGTTCTGGATGCAACAATTCTTGTACAAAACAAGCTAACTGTGGAAGAGAAAACTGCCAAGCACTGCAAAACAAAACTTGCGGCTGTAACAGAGAATAAATTCCAAAATTTATTTTTATTTATTTTATTTCTATATCAAAAAAACCCAATAAAGAAGCCACCTCGGGTAAAGAAAATTTAGCTTTTCTCAAAATATTCTCATTCGGATTTATAATATAGTTTTTTGAATTTTCAAAAGAAGAAAAAGAAAGATTATTTTTTAAAAAACACGACCCGGATAAATCAGAATTCTCAAAATTAGAATTACTCAAATCATTATCATTAAAATCGCATTCCAAAATTTTTGAATTTTTAAAAATAAAATTTTTCATTTTCATTTCAGAAAAAGTACAGTTGGACAAATAGCATTCCTCAAAAGAAAAATCTAAAATTAAATTATTACAATTTGAAAAATCGACCCCCAAAAACTTACAATTTACAAAAGAAACATAACGAAGACGAGTATTTTCAAATTTTACATTAGAAAAATTGCATTCGACAAAATTACAATCGACAAAAAGAAAATCTGAAAAGTCCTTAAACGAAAAATCTTCTTTATTAAAAACTTTAGAATCAAACTCTTTTAAAGAAGGTTTCATTTTACAAAACCTTTTCCAATTCTTTCTTTTCAAACTCTGCAGTGACTTTTTCTATATTTGCAAGAATTTGTGCGTGGGCATTTTTTATAATCAATTGCTGAATTTCTTCTTTTAATAAACCATGACAGCGAGACAAATCCGATTCGGGAAGTGCTCGACTCTTCAAAGGCAAACTGCAATCCATAGATTTTTTCTCAAAAGATTTTCTATCTAATTGCCCCTCTTTAACCTTTAATATTTCTGCATTAATAACACAAACGCTTCCAGATTTACCAAGGATTTGATATTTCCATACAGTTGTTTGAGTATCACGAATAAAAGAAGCCCTTGAACAAGTTTCTTGTCTTGCTTGAAAACAAGAAAAATCATCACAAGAATAACTAAAAAACCAAGTAAAATACACTCCAACTACAAGTAAAATAAATAAAATAAAAATAACAAATATTATCCATCTCTTTTTCATAAACTATTAAATAAAAAATAATATTTAAATGTTATGCATTGGGGCGAATTTTCGCCCCAATGAAAATTAAAAATTAAAAACTAAGTAATTTAATTTTAGGACTTGATGCATTGAAATTATTCGCTGCAATAGCCTTAATACTCGCTTCTTCACAAGCTTCGATTATAGAACCTGTAACTGTTCCATCAATCACAATTGCAAAAACCGATTCTTCCATCTTTTTTAAAGTTCCGGTAAGAAAACGAACAGAACCAGAACGAATAGTTTCAAGATTTTCATCTAAAAAAACTGCTTTTTCTGTTCCACGATTTTCTAAAAAAACCGCTTTGATCTTTTCCTTATCTTCTTCTTTAAATTCTCTAGATTCATTAGAAACAGCTTTTGAAGAACCATTCCGGGTAGTAACCAACTTATCTCTTTTGAAAAAATCTTCTGCTGGAAGTTTCTTTCTTAAGCTCATAAGAATTTCCTTACCAGTTAATTCTTCTACTTCTTTTCCATCCGGAGCACTTGCAATATATTTTACAGTAGCGTTGTCTACAACATTTTGAGCAATCAACCTTCCACCACGATCACCATCTACAAAAAGAGTTATCTCTTTTTCTTTAGAAAGCCTACTAATACCTTCAGGTAATTTGGTTCCATTCATTGCAACAACATTTTTCAAATTGTTTCTCATAAGATTAACAACGTCTGCCCTACCTTCAACGATAATTATTTCGTTTCCGGAGAGATCTCCGCAAGCAACTTTATCTACTCCAAATTCTCCAACTTCGCCCATTTTTATTGAACCCTTAATTTCATTAGCAATTTCTCGAGAATCCGTTGAACCTTGCACTTGTTGCATAAGTTTTTTAGCTCTTTCAATGATGTAATCCCTTTTGTTACCTCGAACATCTTCGATTTTATCAATTTCTATAGTTGCATCACACGGACCAACCCTATCGATTGTTTCGATGGCGGCTGCAATTAAAGTCGTTTCTGACTGATCTAAAGCAGTAGGAATATGTATAACTCCATAAGTTCTTTTATCCTCTCTGGTTAAATCAACTTCGATTCTTCCGATTTTACCTTCTTTTTGAAGCTCTCGCATCTCCAAGTCAGCACCAAGAAGACCTTCTGTCTGTCCAAAAACTGCTCCAATTACGTCAGGTTTTTCTAAAGCACCTTCTGCTGTAAAATTAGCGTGTATCATGTATTTTATTGATACGGGACTTACTTTTGCCATTTTTTTCTCCTTGTTTAATTTATTTTGTCATTAGATGACTAGAATTTCATTAGAAACAACATTCTCCTTAACTATGAAAATGATTGAATGTGAAGTTAATAATTCTTACACTAATGAAACCCTGATAATAAGAAATACACAAATTAGTATTTAAATCTTGTGTAAGCAAAGAAAATTGTAGAAGCAAGAAACATATGTCAGTGAATTGCACAGCAAAGAAAAAAAAAGATTAATTTAAATATTCAAAAATTTTAAAAAAAAGAATGAAAAAATTAGACGATCCAAAAACAATTATTCCATCAAGCATGTTTTTTTGTCCAGAAAATCATTACATATCTGAATCCTCCGATTACATTGGAAAAGGATTTAAAAAAAATGAACTAGAAAAAATTGATTTGATCCAAAAAATAGAAGATATTTTTTACTGCTCAAAATGTAACAAATTGTACACCATTAAAGAATTAAAAAGATAGAAAATAGTAAAACAGAGAATCCTCTTTTCTAAAAAATAAAGCAAAAGTATAATTCTTACGCTCTTATCCGAATTTAAACCGGAGTCGGAAGGACCGCAACCCGAAATTCTATCCGGACTGAACTATAAATGCACAAATCAAAGCAGCTCTATTTCTTCGTATAACTCTGGAATATATGAAACATACCCAATTTTTTTTAATCTTTTTTGAAATGCTTTTGCCTGCTCTTCTTCTCCGTGAGTAATTATTACTTTTTTAGGTTTTTCTCTAAAGTTATCCAACCAATCAATTAACTCGGTATAATCCGCGTGTGCTGAAAATCCGTCAATCACTTCTACATTTGCCTTAACTCTAACTTCAACACCCAAAAGACGAACTTTTTTCTCTTTCGCTTTTATCCAATAACCCAAAGTTCCTTTT
>CAZLZF010000066.1:0-3575 GCA_964563945.1 Candidatus Woesearchaeota archaeon | reverse complement strand
TGGGTTGACTATATACAAATTCCATATAATGTTTTTGATCAGCGGCTAGATAGAAACAACTTTTTTCAAGTTGCTAAAGAGAATGGGAAAACAGTATTTGCACGGAGTGTATTGTTGCAAGGTCTTTTAGGAATGGAACCATTGAAGGTATCTATAAAACTCCCTATGGCACATGAAGAAATAATTCGGTTTAATAAAATCGTGAGAAAGTATTGCATCACACCCATTGAAGCGGCTGTCCAGTTTGTAAAAGCGAAGTCTGAAATTGATTTTCTAGTATTTGGGGTGGATAATAAAGAACAGTTATGTTCATTCTTAAGGATATTCAATCGGGAGGAACAACAACTAGAGATGATTGAAGAATTGAAAGTTGCTTTCAGAAATGTGGACGAGAGAATAATTATGCCCCCTCTATGGGCGAAAGGAAAGTCTTGAAATGAATACACTAGCTATTATTCAGGCAAGAACTGGAGCGACAAGGCTTCCAAGCAAAGTGTTACTACCACTGATGGATAAAACTGTCCTGGAACATGTGGTGTCAAGAGTTGAAAAGGCCAATTCAATTGATGATATTATCGTTGCTACGACAATTGAAAAGTCGGATTTAAGAATTGTAGAGCTGTGTTCAAAAAATAACCTGAGGGTTTTTTGTGGTTCACAAGATGATGTTTTAGATAGGTATTATCAAGTTGCCAAACTGCTAAAACCACATAATGTTGTAAGGATTACAGCAGATTGTCCTTTGATAGACTACCAATTGATAGACAAGGTTGTAAATGAACATATCCGCGGCAACTATGATTATACATCGAATACTATTGGAGAAACCTACCCAGACGGGCTGGATGTGGAGGTAATGAAATTTCCAGTACTCAAAGAAAGTTGGGCAGAGGCTAAGCTATCATCACAAAGAGAGCATGTTACGCAACATATAATAAAAAGTGATAAGTATAAGAAGGGTAGTATAGAATCAGATACAAACTATGGGGAAAAGAGGTGGACACTTGATACTGAAGATGATTATATGTTCATAAAAGAAATATATAACAGACTTTACAAGAAAAACGCATTGTTCGTTATGGAGGATGTACTAAAATTGCTGGAACAAGAACCAGAAATCGAGCACATAAACCACCATATAAACAGAAATGAAGGGCTGAGAAAATCACTAGATAATGATTTTGAAATATTTCAATATTAATAAATAGAAAGTGAAAAAAGAGTTATGAGCAATTCGGCGGATTTATACAAAAGGGCTAAAAAAATAATTCCTGGAGGCACTCAATTGCTGAGCAAGCGTCCCGAAATGTTTCTTCCGGGGAAATGGCCAGCCTATTATGATAGAGCAAAAGGCTGCAAAGTATGGGATCTTGATGGGATTGAATACACGGATATGAGTTATATGGGTATTGGTGCGAATGTCTTAGGATATGCAGATGAAGATGTGAACAATGCTGCAATAGAAGCTATAAAAAAGAGCAGCATGTGTACTTTAAATGCCCCCGAAGAAGTCGAACTGGGCGATTTGATGTTAGAGCGTCATCCTTGGGCTGAAATGGTACGCTATTCAAAATCAGGTGGTGAAGCTATGGCTATTGCGGTGAGGATAGCAAGGGCATATACGAAAAAAGACATTATACTTTTTTGTGGTTATCATGGATGGAGTGATTGGTATCTGGCTGCGAATTTGGCAGAAAAAGATGCTTTGGGCGGGCATCTTCTAAAAGGATTGAACCCTAACGGAGTACCTCGAGGGCTTATGGGGACGAGCATTCCATTTGCTTATAATGATATCGATGGTTTTAAAGCCTTAATTGAGAAGTTCAAGGACCATATAGCTGCTGTTGTAATGGAACCAATAAGGAGTGCTTATCCGGAGAATGGTTTTCTAGAAACTATCCGAAGTTTTACCAAAAAGGAAGGGATTGTGTACATAATTGATGAAATTACATCCGGATTTCGTCTTAATTGTGGCGGTGCTCACATGGAATTTGGTGTACATCCGGATATTGCTGTATTTGGCAAAGCAATAAGTAATGGCTTTCCGATGGCGGTTGTGCTTGGAAGGGAAGAGTTTATGCAGGCAGCCCAAGACAGTTTTATCAGCAGTACATATTGGACTGACAGAGTTGGTCTAAGTGCAGCTGTTGCCTGTATTAATAAATATAGGGACAATAAGGTCAATGCCCACTTAGAGCATGTTGGTCGAAAGGTTCAAAATGGTTGGAAGAACATTGCAGATAATGTGGGATTATATGTAACAGTATCGGGCATACCGCCACTTAGCCATTTTGAGTTTAATTATGTGGACTCCTTGGCATTTAAAACAGTATTTACGCAAGAGATGCTCAAAAATAAATATCTGGCGAACAATTCGTTTTATGCTTCATATGCCCACAGCAGTGAAGAAGTAGAACTGTATCTGGAGAAAGTAGAATCCGTATTTAATGTAATGGCAAAATCGAGAGATAATATCTACGATCTACTTGAAGGGGATGTATGTCATGCTGGATTTCAACGGTTGACGTAGGAGATAGGTATGGGCAAAGAGTCGTGTATCTTGAGAGATGTTCACAAATACAAGGCAATTGTATTTACAGAGGGAGGACGAGAGTTCGGTTACGGACATATAACAAGGTGTATCGCATTATATGATGAGTTGGCAGATATGGATATTAAGACACTTTTCGTTATAAATGGCGATGAGGACGTGCCGAAATTCATCGGGAACAGAGACTTCGTCATTGATAATTGGTATAAAAAAACAAGTACATATCTTGAAACGAGGCCTTACTCTATAATCGATTCATACATAGCCAGCCAAAATGACTATAATCTTGTTGCGGCGAGAAGTAAGAAAGCTATGTATATAGACGATACTAATAGGTTAGAATATCCTGGTGGGATAATAGTAAATCCTTCTATATATGGGGAGAAAGTTTTATATAATAGAAAGCCGAAACAAACGTATTTATTAGGTAAAGATTATATTATACTCAGGAAAGAATTTCGAGAATCGTTTAAAAGAAACCCAAACGAACGGGTGGAAAATGTGTTAATTATGATTGGCGGAACGGACATAAGAAATTTAACCCCGAAAATTATTAAGGGTTTCTTGAATCAAAGGGATAGAAATATAGCGTTACATGTAGTTGTTGGCAGTGCCTATAATTGCGTCGAAGTTGAACAGTATGGAAAAATAGACAGGGTAAACATATACTCAAATCTTGGCGCAGGAGAATTACGGAGATTGATGATAAAATGTGATTTTGCCTTCACAGCAGCAGGTCAAACCATTTATGAGTTGATAAGCACTCAGACCCCCTTTATTCCAATAATGGTAGTGAATAACCAAGAAAATAATATTAAATCTCTGTTAGAATGCAATCCCAAACAGATTGTATTAAAACATGATGATTCAGATTTGTTAAAAAGCATGAGTAAAGCATTGGAAGTATATAGTGATGTTGAATATAGAAAAGACAATAACCATAAGTATTTAGACATTGTAGATGGATGCGGAGCAAGGAGAATAACTGATAAATTGGTAAAAAAATAAGCGGGTGAAAAGTGAT
>CAZLZF010000065.1:0-3605 GCA_964563945.1 Candidatus Woesearchaeota archaeon | reverse complement strand
TTTTATGGATAATTCCAGAATACCAAAAAATTCCAATTTCAGAAAATAAAACTTGGTGTCAAGAAATTTTAAAAACAAATAAAACTCTCGGGCTTCACGGAATAAATCACCAATATAAAGAATTTTCTAAAAATATTTCTGAAGAAGAAATTTTAAAAGCAATAAAAATATTTGAAGAATGTTTCAACCAAACTCCAAAAATATTTAAGGCGCCACAACTAGAAATTACAAAAGAAAACAAAAGGATATTAGAAAAAAACGGATTGGAAGTTAAAGGAAAATTCAATCAAATAATTCATAGAGTATACCACTGCGAAGATAAAAATAAAATTTCCTACGGATTAATTCCAAATTGGATGGTGGATTTATTTTAATGGGACTAAATATAAAAGAAATAATTCAAAAAAAAGAAATAGAAATCTCCGACTTAAAAGGAAAAACAATTTGTGTAGATGCTTTTAACTCCCTTTATCAATTTTTATCTAGTGTCAGGCAAGCAGACGGAACGCCTTTAATGGACGACAATAAAAATATTACGTCGCATCTTTCAGGAATTTTATACAGAAACGTTGCACTTCTTGAAGCAGGAATAAAATTAATTTATGTTTTTGATGGAAAACCCCCAGAATTAAAAAGTAAAATTCACCAAAAAAGAAACGAAGTAAAAGAAAAAGCTATAGAAAAATACGAGGAAGCAAAGCAAGAAGAAAATTTAGAAATGATGAAAAGATATTCTTCGATGCTAGTTAGAATCGACGATGAAATGATTAAAGAAAGTAAAGAACTTTTAGAAGCGATGGGAATTTGTATTATTGAAGCTCCAAGCGAAGGAGAAGCACAAGCCTCATTTTTATGTCAAACAAATGAAGACATTTACGCAGTTGCAAGTCAAGATTACGATAGTTTACTTTTCAAAACAAAAAGATTAATTCAGAATTTAACCCTTGCAAGAAGAAGAAAAACCATATCCGGATATGTCGAAGTAAAACCTCTTTTAATTGAACTAGAAAAAAACCTAAATGAACTAGAAATAAATCAAGAACAATTAATTTGCATTGGAATAATGGTAGGAACAGATTACAACCCAAAAGGAATTCCAGGAATCGGACAAAAAAAAGCATTACAAATAGTAAAAGAATTAAAAACAAAAGAAAAAATATTTGAAGAAATAAAAAAAAGAATTGAAAATATAGAAGAAAAAGAAAAATTCGAACCCGAAGAAATTTATTCTCTTTTTGAAAATCACGAAACAAAAGAAGAAAAGATAATTTTTCCAAAAATAAATAAAGAAAAAATAATTGAAATTTTAATTGAAAGGCACAACTTTAGCGAAGAGAGAGTCCTAAATCAAATAGAAAAATTAGAGAAAATAGAAGAATCAAAAAAACAAACTGGATTAAATAAGTGGTTTTAATTAAATATCCTTATTTAGTAAAATGTTCTGCTTTAATTCATTTAAAGAATTCTTAAAATAATCAACATCTTCAACAGAACCAAATACATCGAATAATTCCTCGTCACTCGCTTTTAAAATCTTCTTTAAGCAATCAAATTTAGATAAAAGTAACCCCAGAGATTTTTCTTCTAACCCCATTCTACTAAGTAAACGGATTCCTTTCGGAGAAACAAATTTGTCGGTAACCTCTTGAGAAAGAAGTTCATAAATTGCAGAATGCTCTAATAAAGAATCAAAACTTAAACTTTCGACCAAAGAAAGAATCCTTTTTGAATCCATTCCAAAATAATCTTCTAAAAGGTACTCTTCAATTTTTGGTATGTCTCCGACAAGTTCCCGCAGTCGCATAGAAATAATCATTCCTTCCTTACCTAATTCAATTAAATATCTACGAATAAGTTCAGCGACCTTTTTTGTTACCTCAATTCTTCTTAAGAAATTAGAAATATCTTTTATAGTTACAAGATTATTAACTTCTAAAATATTAAACTTCCTTAACAAATCATTAAAAATTTCTCTTTGCTTTTCTAAAACTTGCAAAACTTCCGATGTTCTCGAAAGCAAAATTGAAGCGCTCTCTAACTCATGCCTTTCGTCACAATAATAAATAGAAATCTTATTTTTCCTTTCCGAAACAGTAACAGTAATCGTTTTCGCCTGTTTTGCCGTTCTTTCTCCAGATTTATGCCTTGTTCCAGTCTCCCTTGAAAAAATATCTAAACTTGGATGCAACATCACATTTGCGTATAAAATTTTTTTGCCATCTTCAGAAAGAACTATCGCACCGTCCATCTTTGCAAGTTCAACCAATTTTTGTGGACTAAATTTGCATTTAATACCAAATCCTCCTTCCATTAAAGAATCTAATTCGGGAGTTTTAAAAACAATCAAAGCACCCATTCTTGCCCGAAGTAAATCATCCAAAGCCGAACGAAGTGAAGTTCCAGGCGCAAACATTCTAATAACATCGATAAAATTCTTTTTATTTTCCATGCACACAAATGGAGAAATGGAATATATAAGCATTTCGAAAGAAAAAAATAAAAATTTACAAAATAACCGTTTCAAGTTTTTTGTATCCAAAAAAATCCGTTGTATAATTATATGCCCCAGCATTCAAAAAAACAATTTTATCTCCAACATCCAATTTTTTTGGCAATCTAACTTTATATCTAAAAATATCATCCCGAGTTGGAGAATTTCCTTTTATTAGGTAATCACAATAGTTATCTTTGTTTTCTTCAATTTCTCCTTCAACAAGCATTTTTGTCCCCGTTAAAATACTATCCAAGGCACAATTATAAATTGTAGTATTTACTATTAAATTTCCTTCATATTTTTGAATAATTTCAACTTCTAAATTAATGCAAGCCGCCGCCAAAAACCTTCCCGGTTCAATAATTGCAACAATTCCTTTTTTATCCAACCATTCTCTTGTCTCTTTTAATTTTTGAAAAACATACTCAAAAACTTTTGAAGAAGAGCTACGGTAAATAGAAGGAACTCCTCCGCCTAAATTAATAAAATTAATTATTTTTAAACATTCTTCCGAAAGTGAATCGTTTAATTCTCCGACAATTTCCCATTCAGAAGTATTCTGACTTTTTCTGTGTATATGAACTCCCAAAGAAGAAATATTTTTATTTCCTTTTAAATCCAAAATAATTTCATTTACTCTTTTTGAAGGAAGACCGTAAACAAAATATTTTCCCGTTCCAACACGGTGCTCTTGAAATTTCATTCTCAAAGAAAGAACAATTTTAATATTTTTTTTAGAAATAACCGACAAAATCCTTTCTAAATCTAATTCATTATCTACAACAAAATTTCTAATTCCTTTATCTAAGAGAATCCCCAACTCATCCACACTTTCCGCCTGAGTAAAAAAAGAAATTTTTGATTTATCTTTAATCATATCAACCTCCTCTTTTGCGTGAATTGAAAAATCAATATTGGAAAATTCCTTTTGTAAAATATCCCCCACAAGTCGATTCGTCTTATAAGAATAAGAAATTTTCAAACCCAAATTTTCTAACTCCTTAACTTTTTCAAATAAAACTTTCTTATCCAAAATAAATCTTGCGTCCATTTTAATAGAATTCCTCCCTATTGGAATGTCTGAGATAATTTATTGTCTCTTCCATTTTAA
>CAZLZF010000064.1:0-3607 GCA_964563945.1 Candidatus Woesearchaeota archaeon | reverse complement strand
TTACATTCAGACGCTAAAGAAAGAAAGGCGTGAAGGTTCAGCGTACTTAGAACTACATTGGCATCCGGGAGAAGCTCAAGCAGACTTCGGGGAAGCGGACTTTCTCGTTCAGGGACAGCTAAAGCGCCTCTATTATCTCGTGCTTTCTTTTCCTCATAGCAACCACTCCTACGTACAGGTATTTGCCGGAGAGACGGCGGAATGTGTTTGCCAAGGACTTCTGGCTATGTTTTACCATATGGGAGCCGTCCCCAACGTCATCATCTTTGACAATGCGACGGGCATCGGTAAGCGAATCGAGAATGTCGTTCGTGAGTCCGCCCTTTTCCGTCGCTTCCGTATGCATTACCGATTTGAGAGTCGATTTTGCAATCCCAATGCCGGCCATGAAAAAGGACACGTGGAGAATAAGGTTGGCTTTATCCGCCGAAATTTCTTCGTCCCCGCTCGAGAGCTGGATGACCTCACACTTTTTAATGCAAACTTTCTGTTTGAATGTGAATTGCAACAAGAAAACGTGCACTACAAGAAGCGAAAACTGACCGCGGATCTCTTTCTCGATGATCTGGCCGCTATGATGTCTCTTCCAAGTAATCGTTTCGACGTTGTTCGCTATGAGGTGAAACGGTCAGATCGCTATGGCAAGATCTGCCTGGATGGCAAGCATTATTACTCGAGCCGCCCGGAACTGGGACTCCAGGACATCACCGTCGGTATTCGGGCCCATACGATTGAGCTATTTGATTCAACCGGCGAACATGTGGTGACTCATGAAAGACGTTATGGTGACAAGCGCACTGACACGACGGACCATTATACCACCTTGCTCCAACTCATCCGATCACCCGGTGCCTGGCAAAACAGCGGATTTCGGGAAGTGCTTCCTGAAGCGGCACGCGACCGCCTCGATGCCTTGGAGACTGCCGATCTTCAACGGGCACTTCGGGTCTTGTGGCAACTGTTGGAGCGCCACAGCCGGGAGGTAAGCCTTGAGGCTTTGATGCGATCGTTGGATGAAGGCACAGGCGGTTATGCGGAGGCCTGCCTCTATGCGGCTCAGATCATGGAAAGTGGGATCGGATCCTTGGCCCTATCGTCAAGGGAGGTTGTCGATCTGGGCATCTATGACCGTTTCCTTTTGGACACAAAGGTAGGTAATTAAATGGAGCGAGAAATCGTAAGACGTGGAATCTCAGACTGCTGTAAACAACTAAAACTGTCTCAGCGCGTCGTCACTCTCTGTCAGGAAGACGCCAACGAAGAACAAGAGCAATTCCTGCATGATGTGTTCCGGGCAGAGGTCGAACACCGCAATCGAAGCCGCCGCATAATGCGGCTCAACAAGGCAAGTTTCCCTTCACGCAAACGCTTGGACGATTTTGATTTGACCAACGTCAAGCTCCCTTCCGGTGTCAGTATAGATGACCTGGCTCATAGCCATTACATCGCGCAAAAGCAAAACCTTATCTTTTATGGACAGGTTGGAACGGGTAAGACTCATTTGGCTATCGCTCTGGGCATGCTCGCTTGCGAACAAGATTATGCTGTGCGTTTTTACACGCTATCCGATTTGGTCTTGAGTCTTGGCGAAGCTCATCGAAATGGAAAGTTGGATCGTCTGATGCGGGAAATTCAGGGTCTTGACCTGCTAATCCTGGATGAGTGGGGTTATGTGCCGGTTGATCGTCAGGGAAGTCAGTTGCTCTTTCGGGTGATCTCTGACTGTTACGAACGCAAGAGCCTGATCATCACCACCAATATCGAGTTCTCGTCTTGGAGTTCAATCTTCACCGATGAGCAGATAGCCGCGGCGATGATTGACCGACTGGTACACTACGGCTATCTAATTTTGTGTGGTGGCCCAAGCTTTCGGATTGCCAATGCTTTGATGCGGCAGAACGCTGCAGGAGTCTTGGAGGTGGGTATGACGTGATTTTCCCTTCACCTTTGGCTCATGGTGATAAAAGTGGGGAAATCCTCATGATAACTTTGTCCAAACTCTCACGATTTTTTCGGGATTTATGCTTGATTTTTTACACCCCGCTCCCAGATAATATATTTGGCAAAACTTATTTTGCAGAATCAACAGTTGATATATTCAACGAGGAATATGAAGTAGTAAAACAGACCGTTGAGCCAGGAACAATCCTTTTAAATCCGAACATTTTCTTCATGCGGAATATAGGATCGCGTAATAATACAGTTGTACACGAATGTGTGCATTGGGACCGTCATGATAAGTTTTTTGAAATGCAGAAGTTGTTAAATAGTGATCTGACTTCCTTAACGTGTGAGATTACTGAGCAAAGAGGGCTTAAGAATAATGGGATTGAAGGTGCGCTTCAGTGGATGGAATGGCAAGCTAATGCTTTGACTCCTCGCATTCTACTACCTGCAAACACGACAAGACAAAAACTAAAAGAAATATTGCTACGTCTACATATTGAAAATTCAGAGAGATCTGATTCAGATATTATGGAAGAGGCAATCGAAGAGTTGGCAGATTTTTTTGCAGTTTCAAAGTTTGCAGCAAAACTCCGCGCTATCGAACTTGGCTTTTCACAGGCACAAGGGGTTTGGAATTATCTAAACGGCACCTATTTACCTAGTTTTTCATTTAAGGCAACTGCTCTCAATAAGGATGAAAGTTATATCATCGATATAAGAAATGCCTGTTATGAGGCAAGTTTTGATGTCAGCTTTAAAGCTAACCTTGAGAAAGGCGACTTTATTTATGTTGACTATATGTACTGTATTAATGATGAAAAATACGTAGAAAAATCTGCAGATGGGAAATGCACCCTAACATCTTATGCTAGACAGCATGTCGATGAATGTTGTATTAAGTTTAAGCAAAAATTTAAAATAGCAAAAACACAAGGCGATGCCTATTATACCCAATGTTCCCTTTGCAGAGATATAGATGCATCTTCTTATTGTGAATGTACTTACATTGAAGATGAAGATAATCAAGACGTAGTACAGCGTGCAATAGAATTGAAAAAACTAAAAGAAGAAGGAGAACGCATTACAGGAATATTACGATCACTACCGATGTCTTTTTCAGGGACTCTGGATGCCCATATGAAGCGTCTAAAAAAAGAAGATGGTACAAATATGACTAATCTTGAGTTAGCGCTTAGAACAGGATTAAGTGATCGATATATTCAAGACCTTCGCAAAGAAGAAAAAAATGTAAGTTATGAAACTGTCTGTGCTATTTGTATTGGGCTTCACCTACATCCCAAATTCAGTAACGATCTCATTAAGAAATCACGCAATGATTATCCATTAACAGAAGAAGGTTACTTTGGTCAATTTCTCATCGAACATCACTATATGGAAACACTAGATTTATGTAATGAAAAATTAAGAGAAATGGGCTATAAAACGTGGGGCAAGGATTTATAAAAAAGTAAAAAATAATTAGACCAAAACCGGAACTCTTACTTCTGGTTTTGATTACGTAATTGCAAGGCTTTATGACCAGTAATGGTTGTAAAGCCTTTTTTTTACGCTCAAAAATCGGAACTCGCAGTTCTGCGAAGTAAATCTTGTTTCAAATTATGATGTTAATAGAAGCTGAAAACTTCTATTAAACCAGTCT
>CAZLZF010000063.1:0-3718 GCA_964563945.1 Candidatus Woesearchaeota archaeon | reverse complement strand
CAAACTTTTTTCCAATTAATTCAGCGTCACATATTGCAACGATGTTTCTATAAGATTCAATAATATTAATAAACATTTTAATAAACTTTCTCAATTAATAAGCTTTTTTAGCTTCATTAGTTTCGATTGCTTTTTCTGCATCGGCTTTTGAAAGAATTTTGCACATACCGCATCCACAAATTTTACATGGCCCTTTAGCCATAAATCCGCCTCTTGCAGTTTGTACAATTTGAGCATCTTTCATTTCCCTTTGCTCCTTGCATTTCATACATCTTGCTTGCATTTTTACCTCCATTGAATTTAATTTATTATTTGGTCTGTTCCTCTTTTTTTAAACTTTCCACCCTTTTAAAAGTATTTAATTTATTTTTTAATTAATTATATTTAAATATCTTGGATTCTATAAAATAAAATGATTACAAGTAATTTAGATAGAGAAGATTTGTCAACAAATAGTTCCGAGGCTATTTCTTTACAAAAGAAAAACTTTTTTGGAGAGAGAATAGAAGATAAAATAAAATATACTTTTGTTGAAGGATTTTTTTTGCTAGAAAATAAAAAAATAGAAATTTTTTCTAGAGGTAAAAAATTGAGTGTACAACAAGTTAGAGAAAAATTTAAAAGATTTGACAAAAAATTTTCTTTAAAGTATGTTGTGTATAAGGATTTAAGAAAAAAAGGATATATTGTTAAAACAGGACTTAAATTTGGAGCAGATTTTAGAGTTTATGAAAAAGGAAAAAATCCGGAAAATTCTCATGCAAAATGGTTGGTCTTTGTAGAACATGAAATTTCTAAAAATTCTTGGCAAGATTTTTCTGCAAAAAATCGTGTTGCACATTCTACAAGGAAAAAATTATTATTAGCAATTATTGATGAACAAGAGGACGTTTTGTATTATGAAATTGGTTGGATAAAACCTTGATTATAATAACATTTATAACACAAAAAATATTTCTAAAAAAGAAATGCAACAAAGAAACCCGACAGAAATAAAAGAAAAAATTTTAGCAATAATCAAAGAGAGGGGACCAAGCTTACCTGTTCAAATTGCAGGAGGAATTCAATTAAGTCCCTTGTTTACGTCTGCTTTTTTAGCTGAACTTTTTCAAGAAAAAAAAATAAAAATGACCTATATGCGAGTTGGAAGTTCTCCAGTGTATTATTTAGATGGGCAGGAAGAAGGTTTAGAAAAATATTCTCAATATTTAAAGAGTAAAGAAAAGGAAGCTTATGAATCAATTAGAAAAAATAAATTTTTAAAAGATTTTGAACAAGAGCCGGCAATTCGTGTAGCATTAAGGGCAATAAAAGATTTTGCAATCCCCATAAAAAATAGTGAAATTTGGAGATATTATTTAGAAGATGAAAAGAATTTTCAAGAAGAAAAAATTGTTGAAGAAAATACAGTTAAAGAAGAATTGGTAGAAAATGTTTCTAATCAAGAGGGGTTTTTTGAAAAAAATAAAGCAGTTCAAGAGGGGGTTGTTAAAGAAGAGGTAAATAAAAAAGAGATAAGCGAAACTCAAAAAGAATTTGCAGATGAATTGGAAGAGGAAATTTTAGAATTAAATATAAAAATAATTGAGAAAACACAAACAAAGAAAAAAGAAGTTTATTGGATTGGTCGATTTGAAAATCAACTTGGAGAGGTAGAAGTAGAAATTGTGGGGAAGGATAAGAAAAGCGTTAGCGATAAAGATTTAGAAAAAGTTTTTGAGATTGTTAAAGATAAAAAAAGAAG
Source organism: Candidatus Woesearchaeota archaeon (assembly GCA_964563945.1). Classification (GTDB taxonomy): domain Archaea; phylum Nanobdellota; class Nanobdellia; order Pacearchaeales; family GW2011-AR1; genus CAZLZF01. The sequence continues at coordinate 1,974 of CAZLZF010000063.1, read as the reverse complement.
TGTTGTCTTTTTTTCAACAGGAGAACTTTCTAAGAAGGCAAAAGAAGTTTATAGAGAGTATAAGAATGTTCTCTTGTTTAGGAAGATAAATTAATTTTTAAAACAAAAGAAAACTTTATAATGAACGGTTTATATAATATCTTTATGAAAAAAAGTCTTGTTTTAATGTTTATTTTTTTTGTATCTATTTTCTCATCTTCTTTAATGTTGAAAGCAGATTCTTCTCAAGACGATATAATTATGAAAGTTTCTTCTTCATCAAACGCCCTTGGTGCATTGTGGAATGTGAGTGATTATGGAATGAATATTCTTTATTCTGATTTTTTTGGAGTTAATTATTATGGGGATCAAGTTCATGAATGTAATGGAGGAAATTCAATTTTATTTCTTAGTCAAGAAAACGATTCAAATGTCTCTTTTAGGGAGTACGAGAGTATTTACACCATTCCTGGAGAGAGTAGTGGGGAAGTACTTTGTCAGGGGACGGTCAAACTTCTTTTAGATGGAGATGTTAAAGGATGTCGGAAAGGACGAGGAGCAGTGGATTATTCCTTGGATGTTCCGGTTAGTTTTTATTCGCAACCAAATGTTCCAAAAGAATTAGTAATTCAATCAAACATTGCGGTTAGAAAGCAATCTAATTGTGGTGAGTTTAAATGGTCTTTTTCTTTAGAATGTGATTCTTTGGGAAATCTCCTTGTTAATGGGGTTTCAAGTAACAAAAGAGTAAGTGCTAATCCTGTTAAAGGTAAAGTTTCTAGTGGGTTTACTCTTATTTCTTCTTTAGATAAATATAAAAATTATAAGAATCCCGCTGTTTATTTGGATGCTTCTTTTTATCAAAATCCAAATGAAAATGTTAAAGTTGTTTTAAAGGGAGATGTTAAAGGATGTAGAAAAGGGCGATCGACAAAAGATTATGAAGTAGAGATACCTATTTACTTTAATAATTCTGAAAGTGATTCTAAGACTTTTTTTGTTCAGTCAAATATTCGGGTTAGAAAACAAGCTAATTGTGGAGATTTTTTGTGGAAGTTTAATGTTTCAAAAGATAATCGTGGGAATTTGCTTGTTAATGGAGAAAGCGGAGTAGTAAGTTTAGATTGGGAAAAAGCAAGGGTTGAGGCAGGTTTTATTAAAACAGAGGATCTTTCTCCAAAATATTTTGGTTCTGGAGATAGTAAAAATGGTTATATAAATCCGGCAGTTTTTAGCATTGCTCCCACATTACAACCCCAAGTAAAAATAGAAAATATAGAGCAAAAAGTAAATTTTAATATTCCTGTTTGTTATGGAGATACTTCTTGTAATCTTCGAGAAAAAGAATGTGAAGAGGGAGAGGTTTTAGTGGCAAGTTTAGAGAAAGATGTTGAAAGTAAAATTTCTATCGGAGACGATAACGCTTATTTGTATAAAATTTGTTGTTTTAAAGATCCTTCTTTAAACGCGGATTTGTATTGGGCAAATTTACTTGGAGAGGGAATAAATAAAACTTCTTTGAATGATCTGGTTCTTTTGGCAGTTGATTGGGAAATTGAAGGCAAGGAAGTAAATTATACAATATATAAGGAAGGGGAACTTTCTTGGGATCCGTTTAAGTGGTTTACTCGATCTATTAAAAAAATTTCTTCCGATAAAGATTACTCTACTTGGAAGCCCTCTGAAAAAGGAAATTATTATTTTACTGCTAGTTTTGAAGATGATGGAATTACTAAAGTTTTAAATTCAAAAAATGAAAATAATCCTTATGGAATTTTAGAAGTGAGTAATGAAATAAGCAACTCTGTCCCTAATGTTAATATTACTTCTCCAGAAGATTATTCCGGATTTCAAGTTAATTCTGAAATTAATTTTGAAGCAGATTATTCTGATGATGACGATGATTTAAAAATCATTTGGGATTTTGGGGATGGGAATAGTATTGAAAAGAAAAATTGTTTGACAAATGGAGAGTGTACTGTTAATCATTCTTAC
>CAZLZF010000062.1:0-3783 GCA_964563945.1 Candidatus Woesearchaeota archaeon | reverse complement strand
TTGACCGAAGCATTGTATCAATGCTTCGGTCAGGTTGTGTGCTGTGACCGAGCCGCTAATACAATTTTATTTTTCATCGGGTAGGGTATTCAAATTTTAGGCGGGGGTATTTAAAATCACACAGGGGTATTCAAATCGCTGAAAGGACCGTATATGAAACAAAAAAAGCAAGATACTCGAGGTCAAATGGACACCCTGTTTCTTGCTTTCGCTTGTATCAATAATGTTTCTCAAAATACATTATGAAAAGAGCACGGCAATTGTATACTAAGTTATAAGTTTATGCTTCCCGAAGGAAAGGATCTAAGTTTTAAGGTTTGGGGGCTGTTAAAGTGTTATTCGTTTTCAAATGAGCCTTTAAAGACTGACTGATGATGAAACTTCAAATACTCTACCCGTTTATCGTCCATTGGTAGAGCCTTGATAAACGTGTCATTTTTAATATTGATCTGCTTCCATGTATATGGTGATATAAAATCAGAGAGAATGATGTGTCGATTATCACTAAATGTAATAAAACCTCTATCAAATAGCTTATCATACAATGGAGAAAGAATATATCCGTTATATGGGTCGGTTTTCTCTACAATTGTAGAAGCTGCCCATGGCTTGATATGGCTTGCGATTAACAACCGTTCATCAGAGATCATTGACATGGGGCAAAACCGACACTGTTCAAGTAATTGCTCACGATACTTACCTTGACCATCTCTTGCCAGGCTAATTGCTTGGCGAGCAGCCTTCTCCCTTTTTGATTTTGGTTCAGGCTCTTGTTCTCCTTCTTTTGTTTTGCCATAATTGAAAACAAGTGGTCCATTTTGTTTCTCCCAAATGGCATCAAAGTCAACAAACAGCTTCCAATAAAACAGAGGAGAACTTTCACTGCCGACTTTTTCTACATAAATATAGCTAACCAAGGGAAGTGCTATCTGACGAATAATGTGATATGCTGTGTCATCCGAATTGATGTAACCTCTTGGTCCAACAATTTGATACTGATCAAGTATGTCGAAGAGTATCACATCATCTAGTCCGGATACCTTACTCATTCGCTCGTTCCATAATCTCGGTAATTCGTCTTTTCGAGCATAGTCCTGAGACGGTTCAAAATATTCGTTTTTGATTGCTAAGAGGTATGCAATTAAATCCGTTTTCAGCATAAAGCACTTGGCACGGAATCGTTCGCCACCATAGAAATCATACATTTCAGTTTTATTGCCAATATAGAACTTTGCTTCCCCGTGTCCATGACCGAGTTTATTACTCCCCACAACAACGCAATCAGGTACGGTCATCATGGTTGGAAAAACAGCTAAGGTTGGCAAAACTTCTCCGTTGATTTTCATTTCGCATCACCGTACCTTTCAATGTTGATGTTTCTCAAAATCGCTATCAGTACATCGACAACGATGCTGTTGCCTGCTTGCTGATACATTGAGGTATCGGAAACAACAATCTTGAAGGTATCGCTAAAACCCATTAACCGAAGGCATTCTCTAGGTGTGAGCTTTCTCAGTCTCCCTTCGGTAGTAACATAATTATCAACCCCAGCACGATGCATTTTGTGCATAGAAGTAAGTAGAGGTCTTGCGATATCCAAGTCGATGGCAGGCTTGCTGTAAAAACCTTTTGTACCAGTTGCAAGTACGTACTTTTTCACTTTTTCGGAAAGGTAATACTTTTCCAAGTCAAGTATATGGTGTGTTTCGGCGTCTTCTTCTGATTGGAAAACAAAATCTCCGTGCCAGTTAAATTGCTGGTTCTTCTTTTGGCAAAGTTGAACATCACCATCTATCTGCGTATATCTCTTTATGAGATTTCCTTCTCTAGTGACAAAATCAACACCTTTTTTAGGTAAGAAATAGCCTCCAGGTGCATTGTTCACCAAGAAGTCCTTCATTGTAAGCGCCAAAGGAATTGGTTCGGGTAATGTAATCCCTTCCGTTGGTGCAAGATCCTTTCTAAACCCTATAACAAAGAGCCTTTCTCGGTTTTGAGGTATCCCATAATTTTTGGCGTTCAACACATCAAAATAGAAGTTATATCCTAGTTCGGAAAAGACATTTTGCATCGTTTGCCATGTCTTTCCACCATCATGCGATGTGACAGCTCTGACATTCTCATAGATGAATAATTTTGGCTTGATTTCATCAATCAACCTTGCATACTCATAGAACAAAGTGCCTCTAGTATCATCAAGACCTCTTTGCTTGCCGACAAGCGAAAATGATTGACAAGGGCTTCCACCCACAAATAAATCAACTTTTCCTTCGTATTGCTTACCGTTTATGAAAGCGACATTCCAGTGAAAGTCTTCATCGTTGATTTTATAGTTTGCCATATAGGATTGCTTGACCTTGTTTCGACTTTCCAATCCAGCATAAAGCTTATCAACATACGCCTTTCGAGCATTCCAATCATTTCCGAATTCACCGAGTTCTCTCTGTATTTTCATATAGTTTAGTTTTTCATGAAGCTGGCTGGCTCGTTGAGAAAGGTCTTGGATTTTTCGAATAATTTTCTTGCCATTGTATTGTTCCAAAAATTCAAACATGGATTTAACCTCTGAAGCCACTTTTCTCCATTTGATACCATCTACACTCTTTAACTCTACATCTGTATCTAAATCAGCAACGGGATTGTCCTTTTTGAAATCATTGAAGATTTTTAGTATCACTTGAAACTCTTTGAGTTTGCGTTGATTGTCAGAATTGAGAGGCAGATCCAAAAGAAACTGAGCATATTCCTTTTCACGCGACTTTTTGAGACCGGGCATAGCAAGAATTGCTTCTAGAAGATTACTTACAGGTGTTTTGTTTTGCGGAACTTTGGACAGTTGACCGCATAAAATCCTAAACTCAGAATGAGCCTCGGTTAGCATTCCATACAGCTGTTGCTTGTAAAGATCTTCAACATTGCTACTGAGCTGAGCCTCTTTCACAGTCGTGTCAAGGAAAATGAGTTCATTTTCGATTTCATCGATATTTAGCTTAATTTCCTTGTTCAGAATGTCGACATCACCATTATCGCAAGCAAAAACAATTTCGTAATCCAAACCCATTCTATCTAAGGCATGTTCAATGGCACCAATACCACTGAATACGGTTGCAAGTTTAATCATGTTTTCCCTCCTTAGAATAACTTATCCATCCTGCCTCGACCTCTGCATAGGATAAGTCATTATCTGCACAGAAGGTTTTGATTTTTTTCATGGTTGAAACATTCGGTTTTGCTTTTGACATTTCCCATCTATTTACGGTTGATGGAGCAACAGATAGTGTCTTTGCAAATTCTTCTTGAGTTAGTAGTGCTCTTTGTCTTAGGACTTTTAATTCGTCTGCTAATATCGTCATTAGTGTCTCCTTTGCATAATACTGTTGATATTATAGCATAAAACTGGCGTTTTTTCAAGAGATTTTTGAAAAGCCCTCATTTAAGTGATAATCTGGCACTAAATAAGATAGATTACTTTGTCAATGAGGAATTATACATTTTTATTTTTCCTTTAACCTTTTTATTTTGGGTTATACTTTTTTATATTTCCTCAAGGGGTATTCAAATTCACCCGTGAGCCGAGAACTCCCGAGAAGCTCCATGACGCAGAAAAAGCCTGCAGTACAAAGAATTTTGAATACCCCTATGGGGCAAATCCCTTGTACTGCAGGCTTTCTTGATACGAATAATAAAAGAATTGACCGAAGCATTGTATCAATGCTTCGGTCAATGTTTGGCTCAAGCGGTGGGATTTGAACCTGCCGCTTTGCTCTTGGCACCTTGGGCACC
>CAZLZF010000061.1:0-3928 GCA_964563945.1 Candidatus Woesearchaeota archaeon | reverse complement strand
TTAAATAAATAACCAATGAAAGTCCCAATTAAAATAAAAACACTCAATGCTAAAAATAAAACTACAAAAAGAACACCGTTATTGAAAGGAACTAAAATATCAAAAATAAAATAAAAACCCAAAAATGCTAAAACAAATTGTAAAATTAAAACAGAAAGACAAGCTAAATAATCCGCAAATAAAAAAGTAAATCCTCTCGTAGGAGTCATAAAATTTCTAAAATAAGCTTTTGTTTTTCTTTCTTTTAAAATAAAACTAGAAGAAAGTAAAATACCTCCAAAAAGACCAATAAGAGAAATCATTGTAGGAAGAAGAAAATCCAAATTATTAGAACCACCATTAGCCGAATTAATTTTGGTTCTAATTGGAGAACTAATTTTCTCTGCATCAAAAGAACTTAAAGAATCAATTTTTGAAAGTCCCTTATCAAGATTCGACAAAGAATCATCCATTTCCTCGCGAATTTCTAAAAGAGATTTTGAAGTAGAAGAAAATAAATCCTCAGAATCAGAAGAATAATCTTCAAAATCGTCTAATAAAGAGATACCTGAATTTAATTTAGAAAGCTCTGAAGAATCATTTAAAGAAGAACGAAGGTCTTTTAAATCATCTATTTCATCATCAACTTCTGGAACTTCTTCCCTACTAGAAATAGAAACCCCTAAACTTTTAATTTCATTCTGGTATTCTTTAATGTTGGACTTCTCAGCATCAATATAAGATTTAACAGAATTAAAACTATTTAACATTTCTTGAGCAAGAGAGGTTCCCAAAAAAGACGAAGCATTTGAAACATGTAAATTTATCTCGTGTAAAATAGAATAAGCAAGATTAATTCTAGAATTATCTACATAAATTTCAACTTCATTAGAACTTCCTTTCTCAGAAAAATCCTCTGGAAAAACAATACAAGCTTGAACCTCTAAAAGTTTTAAAGAATTTATACACGAATCATTAGACTCAAATTTTTCTAATGAAAATCCCTTGTCTCTTAAAGCCAAAAACAAATTATCTGTAAGAGCAGAATTAGAATTTAAAGAGTAACCAACATCTACACTTGAAATTCCTGAAGAATTGAATGCAAAACCAACCAAAATTAAAATTATCAAAGGGAATAATAAAATTGAAAGTGTAGAAAGCTTAGAACGAGAAAGAAGCATAAAATTCTTAGAAAGCAAAGAAAAAAAAGATTTAATTCCCATTTATTTTAAATCCTCCAATAACGTTTTTGAATTCTCTTTTTTTGACGCTTTTTCAATTAAGCTATTCAATTCCTCTTTATCAAACTTCAAAGTATTAATTGTGCTCTTTTTCTTTTTCTTAACAACGACATTTTTTTCTTTAGAAAGATTTTGATAAGCTTTCCTACCTTCTTTTGTAAAAATTTTATTAAAGACCTGATTCAAATTAGAACAACCATATTTTTTTATTATTTGAGAAGGTTTGTTTTCTTCAACAATTTTATCATTAAATAAAATTAAAACTTTCTCGCAAACTTCTTCAGCCTCTTCTAAAAGTTGAGTCGTTAAAATTACCGTCGTTCCCAAAGAATTTATGTGCTTAATTAAATTCAACATTTGTTTTCTTAAAAGCGGATCTAAATCTGCTGTTGGTTCATCCAAAATTAAAACCGCCGGATTATGCATCAAAGAACACGCTAAATCCAATCTTTTTTTCATTCCAACAGAAAGATTTTCTGCAACAGTATTCTTTGCTTCATCTAATCCAACAAAAGACAATAGTTCTTTAACACGCTCTTTCAAAATTTTTTTATTAACCCCATAAAGAAATCCAAAATGAAACAAATTTTCTTGAACAGTTAGCTTTTCATAAAAAGAACCATCTTCAATTGCCAAACCAAAAAGCCGAGAAATTGTATCTCTATCTTTTTTTATTTCTCTTTTACGATAAAAAATCTTTCCTTTGTCTGGTTCATAAAATCCAGCAATTAATTTTAACAAAGTTGACTTTCCTTCTCCGGAAGCTCCGATTACTCCAGTAATTTTGCCCTCAGGAATTGCCAAACAAATAGAATCGAAAACAACATTCTTTCCAAATCTCTTTGACACCTCTTTAAATTCAATTAACTCGCTATCCATTCAATTAATTAATAAAATCGAAGTTTTTAAATCTGTTGAAGATTATTCCTGGCTCCCTAAATAAAGCTAAATAGCATAAAGATTATTTATTTCAAAATTATTTTGATTTAATAGATTTGCATTAAGAACAAATCCAAAAACATTTTTAATAATCTCTTTAAATAAAACAGACAAAAAAAGGTTCTTCAAAAAAAATACAAATTATATTGAATACGATAAAATCAAGTTAATTCCAAAAGAAGTTTCTTCACTTCTTTTTTAACTTGTTCGTAATCGGGAATAAAATCAATTAAATTTCTTAAATCTTGTTCATAAGCTTCTTTTGAAATAAATCTAATATCTTTCAAAGTAACTTTCTCTTCTTTTAATTTCTTTTTAATTAAATCTTTATCAACTTCAACTTTCTTTCCAAGTAAAATCCATAAATCGTACAAATCTCTTGCCTGTTTTCGATTTGCAATTGCTCTAATCTTTTCTGCTAATATTTCTTTCTCTTCCAAAGCAATTAAAACAAAAGTTGAAACATCTGAAAATTCTTGCTTTATAACTTTTGCATTTTTAAAAAAAAATTTATTCTTGTTAAAATCAATTTTCAGATTATTTGCAGAATTTAAGTTTCCGTTAAAAAGAGGACCTTTAAACCTAATTTCAAATCTTATATTCCCTTCGAATTCCTTCTCGATTAAATCAAAATAATTTATTCCCAATAACTCAAAAGACTTTAAGCAATTTTTAACAATCTCTTTTAATTTAGAAACATTAAAACTACAACTAAAATCCAAATCTTCCGAAGCTCTCTCTAAACCATAACAAATTCTTAAACAAGTTCCACCCTTAAAAACAATTGAATCGCCATATTTTGAAATTGCATTTAAAAAAATGTATTGCAGATACTCCTTTTCCAAATAATACAAATTAATTCCTCTTTTGTTTTTCAACTCAACTAATTCCTCTTTTGATATCATTCTAAATTAGTATAAAGTAGCCATTCTTTATTTAAATTTCTTCTTGTTTTTATATTCGGATCAAGAAAACCAACCCCTTTTCCAATTTTTTTAAATAATTTTTCTTTATTTTTTTTATCTAAATTTTCACCTAAAATAAAACCCAATCTTCTTAAAACCATTTTGCTTTCAACCCTTAAAGAATAATCAATTAACTTATTCATATTTAATTTATCCAAGTTACCAATTAAAAGTCTTGAAATTTCCTTTATCCCTCCAGAATATTTTGGAAAAAGTAAAGAATCAACGAAAACCTTTTCAATTTCTCCAATAACAATATCGCCTTCTTTTTTATATCCAAAGAATCTTTTTTTAGACAAACAAATAAATTCAAACTTTTTGTGCTTTTTATATTTTGTAGAAACAAAAGTTATTTTTTTGGGGTTGTTATCGCTAAACCCATAATAATTCAATGCAGAAAGAAAGCTTACATAAGAAGGACTATTAAAATAAATCCCAATCTCAAAATCATTTGCATCCTCAAGACAATAAATTCCAGAAGAAACAGCTTCAATAATTTTCTTTTTTTTCAGTGCTTTGATTAAATTATAAGTTTTTGTTTTATCAAATTCCAAAAGCAAAGCCAAATCATTTAACTTAAAAATTTCAAGTTTATTTTTTTTCAAAGTTTCAATCGCCAAATTCTCCGTTTTGCTTATTTGCATTTTAATCGATTTTTAGTAATTTATTTACTAATTTAAGATAAATTAACTATTTAAATATTTTGGTTTGCAAATAAATCTTCTTATTTTAATGTAACCAAGTATTAAAACCAAAAAAGAATAAATGAAAAAACCCTTAAACTAAAATTTATTCATTTAAACC
>CAZLZF010000060.1:0-3970 GCA_964563945.1 Candidatus Woesearchaeota archaeon | reverse complement strand
ATCCTTCTCCCCGTTCTTCTGGCGGGGGCGGTTCTTCTTCTACGGTAAAAAAAGAAGAAATTAAAAATACTGCGGAGAAGATTTTATCTTTTGAAAGTTTACAAAATGGAGTTGTTGAATATTTTTATTCTGGGGAAAGTGCAAATTTTTCTATTGGGGGAGAAAAACATAGGTTGGTTGTGAATTCTTTTTCTTCGGATTCTATTTATTTGCAAATTTTTAGTGAGCCAATTAATTTATTTTTGAAATTGAACGAGATAAATAAAATTGACTTAAATAAAGATAATTTTTATGATTTGGAAATTTTTTATTCTGGAATTTTATTAAATAGATCCTCTTTATTTTTGAAAGAAATTCACGAGGAGATTCAAATTATGAAAATATTTGAAGATAAAAACGAATCTTTAGAAGAAAAGGTTGAAACCGAAATAATTGAAGATTCTCCTATTCAAATCGATAGAATAATTATTTTTGTATTAATAATTTTGATTTTATTCTTCTTTTCTGTTTTGATTATTTTAAAATTAGTTAAAGCAATAATATTTTATTCAAATCCTGTAAATAAATATATAAGTAATTATGAAGTTCCAAGAAGATGAAAGAAATTCGAGCGTATAGCGTTTTAGGAAATGTCGCGATTGTAAATTTTCCGGAAGAATATAAGAAAAAAGATAAAATTATTTTTGCAAAAAAAATTCTTTCTAATAATGCTCAGGTAAAAACGGTTTTAGAAAAATCGGGTAAATTTAAGGGAAGATTAAGAAAAATGGAAACGAAATATATTCTAGGAGAAAAAACTAAAGAAGTTCTTTATAGAGAGAATGGATGTTCTTTTCGCTTTAATGTTGACACGAGCTATTTTTCTCCGCGTCTTTCTGGAGAGAGAAAAGAGGTTGCAGAGATGATAAAAAAAGGTGAAAAAGTTTTAGTTCTTTTTGCAGGGGTTGCGCCTTTTTCAATTGTGATTGCAAAAAATTCTTCTCCTTCGGTAGTTTTTTCAAATGAATTAAATAGGGAAGCGAATAAATACGGGAAATTAAATATCGAATTAAATAAACTTCAAGAAAAGGTTTTATTGTATAATGGGGACGCAAAAAAAGTTTGTGAGAAATTAGCCATCGCCAAAGAAAATTTTGATGTTATTGTAATGCCTCGGCCACAACTTAAGGATTCTTTCTTAGAGAGTGCGTTTAAGGTTTCAAAAAAAGGAACGAGGATTTATTATTACGATTTTTGTCCTAAAGAAAATATTGAAAATAAAGTTTTGATGGTAAAAGAAGAAGCGGAAAAATCAAAAAAGAAAATTAAAATTTTGAAAGTTAAAGAAGCGGGAGCAATTGCCCCTGGAAAATTTAGAATAAGAATTGATTTTCAAGTTATTTAATCTTAATAATGTTTAAATAGTTTAAGAGTTCTTTTATTTTGTGGAATTGACTTTGTTGGTTGAAGAGGCTGAAAAAGAGGGGGAGATGATACCTAAGGGTTCTTTTGAAGGAGTTTTTAATGTTTTAATGAATAGGCATCTTCCAGAGCATATTTTTTATAATCATTTAGAAAGAGATAGGGCAACTCAAGATTTTAAAAAAAAGTATGAGGGTCTTGCGCGTAAAATGTATGTGGGGTGTTTTGGTTCCGGAAAAGCAATTTTTGATACAGATAAATATTCTTGTGGGCGATTTGGTGTAGCCGAAAAAGTATTTTTAGATGTTATGAATGAATTTATTGAAGGTTCTTCTAGAAAAGCAGGATTTGATCCAATTGCTGAAGAGTTAAAATTTATTCAGGATTATGCTTTTCTTGCTAGAGAAATATTTTGTGAGTCTTGTTCTAGATCTAGTTCTTGCGTGGATTATAAAAATTATATTGCTGGCCAAGGATGGAAAAGTTATATTCATGAGCCGGTTGCAGTAGCGGGCGAGTAGTTTTTGTTTTAATTTATTACCAAAACCTTTTTATGCAATATTTATCTGTATTTTTAATGGTAAAAGAAAAATTAGTTGAGAAGCGATTGGTTACTTCTGCATTGCCTTATATAAATAATATTCCGCACTTAGGGCATATTGTTGGGTGCCATTTGCCGGCAGATATTTTTGCTCGTTATTGTAGACTTAATGGATATGAAACGCTTTTTGTTGGAGGTTCAGATGAAAATGGTTCTCCGTGCGAATTGGCAGCTGAAAAAATTGGAGTTCCTTTAGAGCATTTTTTAGAGGTTTTGCATAAAGAGCATAAAAGAATTTATGATTGGTTTAGAATTTCTTACGATAATTTTTCTAGAACAACTTCAAAAATTCATCACGAAACAACAAAAGAAGTTTTCAAAAAAATTTACGAAAATGGATATATTAAATCAGATAAAATGAAAGTTTTTTATTCAGAAAAAGAAAATCGTTTTTTGCCGGATAGATATGTAGTTGGCACTTGTCCAAAATGTGGTTACGAGCAAGCAAATGGTGACCAGTGTGAAAAATGCACTTCTTTACTTGATCCTACGCAATTATTGAATCCGCGTTCCACTGTAACAAATAGTGATGTTGAAATTAAAGAAACCGAACATTTATTTTTAGATTTAGAAAAACTTTCTCCAAAATTAAAAAAATGGATAATTTCTCAAAAACATTGGAGAAGTCAAGTTTCTAGTTTGGCTCTTGGTTGGATAAAAGAAGGATTAAAACCGCGTTGCATTACTCGAGATTTAAAGCACGGAGTTTCTGTCCCATTAAACGGTTTTGAAGAAAAAGTTTTTTATGTTTGGTTTGATGCTCCAATTGGATATCTTTCTGCAACTAAAGAAATTTCTAAAGAAAATTGGCAAGATTTTTGGGTTGGTAAAAAATCTAAAACTTATCAATTTTTAGGAAAAGATAATATTCCGTTCCATACAATTTTTTGGCCTGGAATGATTATGGCACAAGGAAAACTTAATCTTCCTTACCAAGTTGTCGGATTACAATATTTAAATTATGAGGGAGGAAAATTTTCTAAAAGTAAAAAGAGGGGGGTTTTTTGTGAGAAACTTTCCGAATTAAATTTAGATGCTGATGTTTGGAGAGCGTATTTAACACAAATAATTCCTGAAACAACAGATAGTGAATTTAAATGGAAAGAATTTCAAGAAAGAATAAATTCGGACGTTATTGGAAATTTTGGAAATTTTTTTAATCGGGTTTTGACTTTTGTTAATAATAAAGCGGATGGAGAAATAGAAGAACCTTTAGAAAGCGATTTCGACAAATTTGATAAAAGATTACTAAATTCTTTAGAAGAAAAATACAAAAGCATTACAGAATCTTTAGAAAAATGTGAAATTAGAAAAGCATTTTCTGAAATGTTAGCTCTTTCTTCTGAAGGAAATAAATATTTTAATGACGTTGAACCTTGGAATTTAATAAAAGTTGATTCTTCTCGTGCAAAAAAAAGATTGTATTTTTGTGTTGTTCTTGCTCGTGCGTTAGCAATTTTATCTTCTCCTTTTATGCCGGGAATTTCTCAAAAGATTTGGGAGCAATTAAATTTGAAGGGAAAATCTAATGAAAATGGAAATTGGAATTTGGCTAAATCAATAAAGTTACCTAAAAATTATTCTATTGGAAAACCAAATATTCTTTTTAAACAAATTTCCGACGAGGATATTGAAAAATACAAGTCAATTGTTGCAAACGGCGTCGATTTAGAAGATTTTTTTAAAAAATAAAATTGTGATTTTTTATCCGCAAAGTTTTTAAACTCTTTTTTTTTATATCTTTCATGGTTGAAGAAATTTCAAAAGGTGAGAAGAAAAAATTTAGTGGGAGAAAATTATTAAATTCTTGTCGTAAAAATCCTTGGATTATTTCTACAGTTGCTTTAGGAATTGTTGTTTTGTTTTTGTTGTTTGGTTCTTTTAAGATTACTGGAAAAACAATTAGTGAAAAGGAAGCTTCGCAAAAACTTTTAGATTTGTATACTTCTCAAGGAATTGAAGGATTAA
>CAZLZF010000059.1:0-3993 GCA_964563945.1 Candidatus Woesearchaeota archaeon | reverse complement strand
TTTAATGAAATTCCTGAAAAAAGACCTTCAAATAATGAAGTGGAGTCTAGAAAAAATGTTGGCAGCGTTCAAGGGGCTTTTGTTTATGAACCGACCCCGGGAATTTACGAGAATATTGCAATGTTTGATTTTACTTCTATGCATACAAGTATTATAATCACGCATAATATTTCCAAATCAACTCTTTTAGAGAAAGAAGAAAAAAATTCTTTTAGCTCTCCAGAAATTGGTGAAGAAAAAAAGGTTTATCACTTTTCTAAAACACCTGGATTTTTTCCAGAGTTATTAAAGGAAATATTTCTTCTTAGAAAAAAATTTAAAGAAGAATATAAAAAAAATCCGACGCAATTAACGAAAGCGAGGAGTAATGCGTTTAAGGTTCTTTCAGCTTCGGCTCATGGGTATATCGGTTTTTTTGGGGCTAGATATTATTCTCACGAAGCTTCTGCAACAATTCTCTCTTTAGTTAGAAAATACAATAAAGAGGTAATGGAAATGATAGAAAAAGAAAATCATTCGGTTATTTATGGAGATACAGATAGTGTTGCTTTTCTAATGAAAGATAAAAATGAAAAAGAAATAAAAAAAATTTTAGAAAAAATAAATAATGCCCTTCCCGGAGTTATGCATTTGGAGCTTGATGGTTTTTTTAAGAGAGGTATTTGGGTTTCTACTCGTCAGGGTAAAACTGGTGCAAAGAAAAAATATGCTTTAATTGATAAAAAAGGAGAGTTAAAAATAAGAGGATTTGAGACGGTTAGACGAGATTGGTGTGGACTTTCAAGAGAGATGCAAAATAAAGTTTTAGAAAAAATATTAAATGAAGGGAATGAAGTTGAGGCATTAAAATATGTTAAAGAAATTGTACAAAAAATAAAAAAAAGAGAGATTCCTTTAGAAAAATTAATTATTCGTTCTCAGTTGAAAAAATCTCTTTCAGATTATAAGGCAATTTCTCCACACGTAGTTGCAGCAAGAAAAATGGTTGAACAAAAAAAACCATTGAGCGAAGGAGAGTTAATTTCTTATTATATTGCTGAGGGAAAAGGAAAACTTGTTCGGGATAAAGTTAAATTGCCAGACGAAGAGGGAGAATATAATATCGAATATTATTTAGAAAAACAAATTTTGCCAGCAATAGAGAATATTTTTCAGATATTTAAAATAAATGTAAATGAAGTCTTAAACAAGAATAATCAAAAAAGTTTATTTGATTTTTAAAAATAATTTGTAAGAATGTTTTTAAATTCTCTTTTATTCTTTTACTTATGAAATTTAAGAGAGTTGATTTTAAATATAAAACTAAAAATTTTTCTTTAGATTTTGTCGAGTGTAATTTTTTGAAAAGAATTTCTGGACTCACCTTCACAAAAAAATCTAATGCAAAAGCACTTCTTTTTGATTTTAAAAAACCAGTTTTGGTTCCGATTCATTCTCTCTTTGTTTTTTTTGATTTTATTGCAGTGTGGCTCGATGAAAAAGGAAAAGTTGTTGATTTAAAAGTGGTTCATCCTTGGAATTTTTCAGTTTGTCCGACGAGAAAATTTAATAAATTGCTAGAAATACCAATAAATAATTCTTATCTAAAATTTTCTCGCTCTCTCGTCGGCTCTTCGTCGAAAGGCAAAAGATTTAAATAGAACTTATTACTTATTTTAATAACGATGAGGTTTTCCTCTTCGAGAATAATTCGTTGAAAAGGAGGTAAAAAAGATGGGATCAATTATTGCAAAAGCTGTTGTTACTAGAAAACCTGGTTTCCTTTACTATGTAGACGGAAAAGGAAATGTTTGTGAAGCTAAGATGGCTAGAGGTGGAAAGAAGAAAAAAGCAACTGCTAAAAAGCCAGCAAAAAAAACAGTTAAGAAAGCTGTTAAGAAAACTGCTAAAAAGAAATAATTTAGCTTAATTTAATTTAATTTTTTATTTTTAACATAGGGGAAAGACATAGGGTTTTTCATAGGGTAAATCCCTCAAAAGGGGATTTTACCTTTTTTTATTTTTAATTAGATTTTTAAAATATCTTTGTTATTATTTATTATGGCAAATGTTTTAGGAATTGAATCAACAGCACATACTTTTGGAATTGGGGTGGTTAAAGAAGGAAAGGTATTATCAAATATTAAAGATTCTTTTACTACAGATTCTGGTGGAATGATTCCAATGGAGGTTGCAAAACATCATGAAAAAGTAAAGGAAGAATTATATTTTCGTGCAATTAGCGAAGCTAAAATTAAAGAATCCGAAATTGATGCAATCGCTTTTTCTCAAGGTCCAGGTCTTGCTCCGTGTTTACTTGTTGGAATGAAATTCGCTAAAGAAATTTCATCTAAATTGAATGTTCCATTAATTGGTGTTAATCATTGTGTTGCTCATTTAGAAATAGGGAGAGTTACTTCTTCAAAAGATCCAGTTATGCTTTATGCTTCTGGAGCAAATACGCAAGTTATTGCATATGAGGCCGAAAAATATAGGGTTTTTGGAGAAACGTTAGATTTGGGTGTGGGAAATTTTATTGATACTATTGCACGGCATGCCGGGATGGGTTTTCCTGGAGGACCAAAAATTCAAGAACTAGCAAAGAAAGGAAAAAATTTTATTGAACTTCCTTATTCAGTTAAAGGTATGGATATTTCTCTTTCGGGAATGCAAACAAAAATAAAACAATTTTTAGATAAAAAAATTTACTCGTTGGAAGATATTTCTTATTCTCTTCAAGAAAATGTTTTTGCAATGCTTGTGGAAGTTTCAGAAAGGGCTTTGGCTCACACCGGAAAAAAAGAGCTTCTTTTGGGCGGAGGGGTTGCTTGTAATTCTAGATTGCAAGAAATGTGTAAAAAAATGTGCGAGGATAGGGGAGTTAAGTTTTTTTGCCCCGAGCGTTCTTTACTTGTAGATAATGCCGCGATGATTGCATATTTAGGAGAAATAATATTTAATAAAGAAAAAATTTGCAAGGGTTCACAAAAATCTAACGTATTTTTTCCAGAAGATTTGGATAAAGTAGATATTTTTCCAAGGCAAAGAACAGACGATATAATTGTTAATTGGAAATAAATTTTTGATTAAAATTTGGTCATATCCCATTCCCGATTTTTCTAATCGCAAGGTTTATAAATAATGTTTTGAGATAATTAATATCCAATGAACGACGAAGTGAGGATTTACTTTTGATTATTGGATTAATTAAACCACGAGAATAAAAAATGGATGCGTATAAAATTATTGAGAGTGCAAAGAGAACTGGTAAAATAGAAAAAGGAACAAACGAAGTTACCAAAGCAATCGAAAGAGGAGTTGCTAAATTTGTTGCTTATGCTGGAGATGTAGAACCCAAAGAAATTGTTCAACATTTACCCTTGCTATGTAAGGAAAAAGGTATTCCTTGTGAGCAGGTTGACAGCAAGCAAAAATTAGGAATTGCTGTTGGAATTTCTGTAGCTACTTCTTCTGTGGCAGTTATCGATGCAGGCGATGCACAAAAAGATATTGCTTCTTTTAAGTAATTCTTTATGTTCGTCCTAAAAGGAAAGTAAAATGGCAAAAGAAAAAACAAGTAACACTTCATCACAGCAGAGAAAGAAAATTTCTTTAACGGAGAATATAGAAGTAGTTCCGGCTACAGTTCAAGAAATTCTTGGTAGAACTGGTTTTAGAGGAGAAATAACTCAGGTTAAATGTAAAATTTTAGCTGGTCGAGATTTAGGTCGTTCAATGAGAAGAAATGTTAAAGGAACAGTTAAAGTTGGAGACACATTAATGCTTAGAGAAACAGAAATTGAAGCTAGAAGAATTAAATCAAATATTACAAAGGGGTCTTATTCTTAAAATGCCATTCTGTTCTTATTGTAAAAAGCAGTACGAAATTCCAAGAGGAATGACTTTAGTAATGGTCGACGGTACAATTAATCATTTTTGTTCTTCTAAATGTAGAAAGAATTTTCTCCTTAAAAGAAGAAAGGTTAGATGGGTTTTGAAGGGTGCCGAAAATAA
>CAZLZF010000058.1:0-4041 GCA_964563945.1 Candidatus Woesearchaeota archaeon | reverse complement strand
ACAAAAACTCCGATTACTTGGTGTCCAGGCTGTTATAATTTTATGATACTTGCTGGAGTAAAAAACTTTTTAGAAAAAAAGAAAGATTTGAAAAATTACGCGATGGTTACTGGAATTGGATGCCATGCAAAAATATTTGATTATATAAATTTGCCAGGAATTAATTCTTTGCACGGAAGAGTTCCGCCGACAGTTCTTGGAATGAAAGTTGCAAACCCAAATTTAAAAATAATTGGTTTTTCTGGAGACGGGGATGCTTACGCAGAAGGAATGGAACATTTAATTCACGCTGCAAGATTTAACGTGGATTGGACTTATCTCGTGCACAATAATCAAGTTTTCGCATTAACTGTTGGAGAACCAACACCAGTTACAGAACAAGGATTTATTGATAAAACAACTCCGATGGGAGTAAAGTTTGAACCGATAAACCCAATTAAATTAATGCTTGCTGCGAATGCAAGTTTTGTTGCAAGAGTTTTCGCAGACGCCAAACAAATTGAAGAAATATTAAAAGAAGCAGAGAAGCATAAGGGTTTCAAATTCATAGAAATTTTACAACCGTGCATAATTTTTCACGCGCATAAGGGATACAAAGAAAAAACTTACAATTTACAAGAAACGAAACACGATAAAAATAATTGGGAAGAAGCGATGAAAAAAGCGAATGAATTTGATTACAATAAAATAGACGAAAAAACAAAAATCCCATTAGGAATATTCTATGCTAAAGAGAGAAATACTTTAGAAGAGAGTTTTGATGTTCTAAATAATAAGAAGTAGTTGTACCTAAAAAGTAGTTACTTTACGAAATATTTATAAATATAGAAAAGTAAAATTAATTATGGAAAATAAAACAAATATTGAAAGAATACCTTATGTTAGATATTTAATTGAAGGAGCAATTGATGATAAGGGAATTGGATATACTGTAAAAAAAGCAGTGAGTACTTTTTTAGAAAATCACAATTACGAAGGAAAGGTAAATCTAGTTGACTCAAATTCAAATCATTTTAGTTGTATTTTAGAATTATATGATAACGGAAAAGATGATTTTAATATTAGAGCACTTAAACATCACATTGACAACAGTGGGAAATTACCTACAAAGAAAAGTCTTCGTCCAGAAATAAACATTAAGCCAATCCCACAAAATTACTCCGAAGTAAAACAAGAAAATGGCGAAGAGTCTACAAATTTTGATGCATACCAAAAAACAATTGAAGAGTTAAATTCAAAACTTTCTCAAAGAGAAGACTCTTTTCAAACTCTTACAAATGTCTTTAATGAAAGGCAAAAAATAATCAACGAACAAAATAAAGAAATAAAAAATTTAGAATCCCGTCTAGAAAAGGCTCAGCCAAAACAATATTCTAGTGCTAGAGAAGCTATTTTTAATTCTTACGTTACAGGAGGTCTTGAAACTTTACTTGAATTATCGAGTGGAATAACTGAACTAGAAAATATTTCATCTAGAAATTATTACGAAAAAAAATCTGGAAATATTGGAAATTTTATTGATTATATAAAAGAACAACATGGAATAGAAGTAAATAGTGAAGCAGAATTAAATAAAATAGCAAAAAGGATAAAGGGAATTTCTTCTTGGGAAGAAACCTCTATTTCTAAAGAAAATAAAAAAGTTTACGAAGGGTTTGAAGCAAATAAGAAAATATTACAGTTTGCACAAAATTCAGGAGCAACCCGGGACATTATTGATCTTCTATCAACAAAAATAAATGCAAACGAGGAAGAAATAAAGAAGAGAAAAAATTCTGAAGAAAACGAGAGAAATAAATTTTTGAAAGAAAGAGAAATGGTTAACAATTTGGATGTTCTTCGTTCAAATTATCAAACCCTAGAAAATATTCAAAAATCTTCAAAAGAAAGAGAAGAAATTGGCGTGGTCTTACCAATTTTGGCAAAGATAAATCGTGTGGAAAGACAAAGAATTTCTTTTTCAATACCACTAATCCAAGAAAACGATCCGTATCAAAAGCATATAATTGAAAAAACCTTCGCGCAATTACAAAATGTTAGTGGCGTTGAAACTTCACAAAAAATAGAGGGAGAATCTCTTATCTGGGAAGCAAGTTTCTCCAGAGAATTTCCTTTGGAAGAATCAAATAAAAAAATTTATGAATGCATTGATTCAATAAAAAAAGACGGACTAACTAAAGCTCTGGGAGTTATACCAAAAATATCTTTACTCGAAGAATTTTAAGAAAAACTAGAGAGAACGCTTTTGTTATATTCTTTTCCTTCGTAAAAAATTGAAACGCTTGCAGTATAATATCTACTTAAATCTCCGGGTTTATAAGAAAGTTTTATCTCTATTGAATTTATTTTTGAGGTATCTAATTTTGAATTTTCTATTTCAAAAAAAATCATTTCTCTATAATATTGTATAGTTTTTAAAAAAATTTTTGAGGAAACTTCTTTTGGATAAACCTCGTCGTTTAAAAAATCTATTTCTATTAATTTTGTTTTATCAAAGGGCAAAAAAGCGATATGCCTTAAAAAAGTCGTGTTCTTTGAACTTACGAAATGATCTGCAAAAAGATTTGTTATCCTGGATAGTTCTTCAAAAATTCCCATGACTAATTTGAATTATCTCTATTTTTAAAGAATTGTATTGTAAAAAAGAATATTATATTTTAAAAAAGTCTCCCGGTTAAACGAAAAAATACAAAGAATTATAATCTGAAAAGCTTTTTTCTTTTTTATGATGAAAAGAATAACCGTTAATGATAAAATGCAAAAAGATTATTCTTATTTCTTAACCGAACCGATTGGAAAAAATTTTAATAAAGAATTCAAACCAGAGTTAACTCCAAAAGAAATGCTTGAAATGGGAATTTTTGGAGGAATATATATGAGAGACTGCGTAAAAGAATTTCCAAGGGAATGGACAAAAAATGCAAAATTTGCTATAAGGAACAAAAGAGATAAAGAAATAAATTATTTTAAAGTTGACGCTTCACAGCCGCTTCGTGTTTGGAAAAATAAAGAGTGGATTAACGAAGAGCACGATCCCCGAGGATGGTTTCAATGGTATTGTAGATATTTTTATGGAAGAAGAATTCCGGAATATGATAAAATTCAAATAAAAAGATGGAAAGCCTTTTCTAGACATATAGGACAAATAAAAAAGAATTGCATAAAAACGGATTTTTCTTGTCGTCCAAGACAAAGACAAGCACTTTTACATTGGGCGTATGATTCAAGAAAAATGTAATAAACAATAAGAATAAAATTACAAACCCAAACTTACTTTAATTGCTTCTTCTACCCTTTTTATGTTAAAGGTATCTAATGTTGAGAGTTTTTTTATTAATCTATTTTTGTCGATTGTTTTTATTTGATTCAAGAGAATAGTTGAATCTTTCTCTAAACCTGAAGCTTTTTTTGTTAAAAATACATTTGTAGGAAATTCTTTTGTAAATATTTTTGAAGTAACGGGCGCAACTATTGTTAATGGACTTTTTTTATTTCCTATATTATTTTGGATAATTAAAAATGGTCGAATTCCTCCTTGCTCGCTTCCAAAAACTGGATTTAAATTTACCAAAAAAATATCTCCTCTATTTACGATTACCATTCCCACTCTCTCGAATTTTCTATTTTTTCGAATTCTTTTTCTATTTTTAAATTTTCTTCTGCCATTTGGGTATATCCTTCTGCAAGTAGCTCTTCAAATTCCTTTCTTTTACTTTCTTTTTCTAAAAGTAGTTTTAAAATAAGTTGCTCATAAGTTTCCTTATTTGATTTTATTTCATCTAAAATTTTTTTGGTTTCAGAACTAATTTGTATCGTTGTTATCATTGTTCTATAGATAGACTATAGTTTATAAATATTTTTAATCATTGTCAACAATCTTTTTATATTCCTTTTTTCTTATTAATTTATGACAACATATTCGCACTCGAGAATTTCTACTTATGAAAATTGTCCGTATAAGTATAAATTGCAATACATCGACAGAATAAAACCAGAAATACAAAACACCATCGAAGCATTTATGGGAGATATCGTTCATCA
>CAZLZF010000057.1:0-4150 GCA_964563945.1 Candidatus Woesearchaeota archaeon | reverse complement strand
TTTATTAGTTTTTTGTCGTAAGTTTTTAGAATTAAAATCTTAACTGTTTTCCTCTCAAAATAAAAAGGTTTATATATTAACTAAAGTAAATACCTATTAACCATGGTAAACATAAATAAACAAAAGCTAACAAGATTGCAAGAAGAAATTCTTCGTTTGCTATTTAAAAAAACAGGAGAGCAATTAAATCAAAGACAAATAGCATCGATTCTTAATGTAACCTCTCCCGCAATAATAAAGGCGGTTCCTCTGCTTAAAAAATTAGATTACATAGCCGTAAATAAAAGTAAAGAAACAAAAAGATTCTCAATAGAATTAAATAAAAATAATTACAAAATAATGCAATTAAAAAGAGTAGATAATCTCAAACAAATATATGAATCCGGGTTTGCAGATTACTTAGAAAAAGAATTTGCTGGAGGAACAATTATCCTTTTTGGTAGTTACTCAAGAGGAGACGATTTAATAAATTCGGACATAGATATTGCAATAATCGAGAGAAAAGAAAAGGAAATAAGTTTAATTAATTATGAGAAAATTCTTGAAAGAAAAATTAATCTTAATTTTTACGATTCCTTTGAAAAAATACACAAGAACTTAAAAGAAAATTTAGCGAATGGGATAGTTCTCTTTGGAGGATTTGAGTTATGAGAGCAATAAAAACATTTGAAGAATTTATAAAAGAAAATGTTGTAAAAATACAGCTTCCCGACAAATCCAGAGCAGAATATTTATTTAAAGAGTCAGAAGAATCATACGAACTACTTAAAATAAAAATTAAATTATTAGGAATTTCAGACAAAACAGCAAACGATTTAATTAAATCTTGTTACGATATAATTATGGAATTAATCCGAGCCAAAATGCTTATTGAAGGTTATAACGCTTCGGGATTTGGAGCACACGAAGCAGAAGTTTCTTATTTAAGAAGAATAGATTTTAAGGAAAAAGAGGTTCAATTCGCAGATCAATTAAGATTTTTTAGAAACGGAATGCTTTATTATGGAACGAGTTTAGATAAAATTTATGCAGAAAAAGTAATAGAATTTACACAAGAAATACGTTTGAGAATAAAAAAGTTAATTTCTAAAAGTTAGTTTTTTATATGAAAATATTTTTCTAAAAATTAAAATAATTACCAAATATTTTACTCTCTCGCAGGAAAATTTAAATTTCTTTTATAGACGTAAATCTGAGAAAGTTTAATCTCCCAGGGGTATCCTTTATTAAAAATCCAAATATAGTCCAAAATCAAATGAAAAACAACTCCAATAAGGATAAATTTTACAAATTGGAAATAGAACGAAAGAAGAATTAAAATCAAAACAAATTCCACACCATGAAAAATAAATTGAGGATATTTATATTTACGCATTTCTTTAATTTCTTTTTTAGAAAGTTTATTTTTATTTGACCACTTCCAAAATCGAATAGGGTTAAAATTTCCTGTTTTAAAAGAATATCTCATAGCATGATCTAAATCAATGAAAATACTCGATAAAAAAATCAAAGAAAAACCAATCACTCCTATTTCAGGGAATATAAAAAGGAAAAACAAAGAAAAAATAAATCCATAAATTATGTGGTATTTAGGCGACATTTTCTTTTTCACTAATAACTCGAACCATCTCTATAAATGCCGTTCTAGTGATAGCTATTCCAACAGTTAATTGGATTATGGAAGTAATTGCAAATCCCTTAAACATTCCTGCAGCTGCCCAAATAAGAGGAAGCATAGAGACAACTGACGCAGCATAAGAGCCCATTAAGATTCCAAACGCCCTCTTTAATTTTTGCTTTAAAGTTAAAACGACCTTCTGTTTTGATTCGTCAAGAATAATCACCTCAGAATCTATTCCAGTTCCAACTCCTGCAATCATTCCTGCAATTGCCGGCAAATCTAGACTAATTCCAACAAAAGCCGAAATACCTAAAAAGATGAGCATTTCCGCAATGGTCGTTAAAATCAATGCAAAAGAATATTTTGTATTTTTGTATCGAATAAGAACTACAATAAAAACCGCAATAATTGATATGATTGCCGCGATAATTGTAATTTTAATAAAGTCCTCTCCAAGAGTCGGAGAAATTGTATCTAATTTGATTATTTCTAATTTATACGGTAAGCTACCAGTAACCAAAACCGTTTGAAGTTGTTTCATTTCATTCCCCGCATTTTTAATCGCAACATCTTTCGTTGATCCAGATCCAGAGCCAGAAATTGAAATTTGAGGTGTAGAACTTCCCTTAAGTTCTTTACTTATAAACAAGCTATTCACTAATTTATCATCTAAATATAAATCTAAAGATTTCTCTAAATATCCCGGATTTGTCGCATTAATATTTAATTTTGAAGTAATCTCGGCCTGATTTTTTGCAGCTTTTTCAGTCAAGTATAATCCAAATCTAAAATTACAATAATATTCATTTCCGTTAGGTAAACACTGATAAATTCCTGAATCGCTTCCAGAACGAGAAACAGAAGCAACTCCCTCGTCCGTTCCTCCCAAAAAGACCGTTTCATTTCCAATTTTTGCCTCGAATTTTCCTTGCTCTGAAATCAAACGCGTCAAATCTTCAGGGTTTGCACCAGCAATTTCTATAGAAATATAATTATTTCCAGATAAATCTGTTATCGGAGAAACTTTCATTTCGGTTAATCCGTAAGCATTTAATCTATTAGAAATAATATTTGAAAGGTCTCGTGTTTCTTCAACAGTTAAAGAAGCGTTCTCTGCTTTAACCAATGCCTTTGAACCTCCAGCTAAATCTAAACCAATGTTTATATTCGTTTTGGGAACTTTTTTAACAGTTATTCCGATAGACGAGTTCGTATAAAAAATAAATTCTTCTTTTGAATCTAAAATAATCTCTGTCTTAGAATATTCGTTAAGCGATTTTTCGTGCATAATTTCTGTATAATCATTTAACGATTTAATTTTATTTCCATCGATATATTTGATTATCTGCCCAACTTTTAATCCCTGCTCAAATGCAATAGAATTTGATTCAACATGAGAAATCATCACGCCAGTTTTTAAAAACATTGGAGGAATTCCAAAAATAGAAATTAAAGAAAGAGCCAAACATATTACCAGTAGCCAGATTCTCCACGTCCATTTCTTTATCATTTTTTACTCCTCGAAGTATACCATTTTAATATAGAAACATTTACTATCCAACTATTTATTAAATCAAAAAGTAAGCACAATAATAATATCGTAAAAATTTGGCTTAATACTTCAGAAAAAGAATAAGTTAAGGCAAGAGCAAGGGCAATAGCAACAATAGAAGTTAAAGCCATCGTTATTCCCGTCTTAAAAGATTCATAAATTTGGTTATTTATTTCATTTCCGGATCCTCTCTTTAACATACGTGTTGAAAGCATAATATTTGTATCTACAGAAAAACCAATAGTTGCTAAAAATGCAACAATTCCCGCACTAGATAATCTCATTCCAAGAATATTAATCATTGCTATACTCATAAGAATATCTAGAGAAATAGAAGTTATAACCGTAATAGAAGGAAAAATAGATTTGAATTCAAAAAAAACTACAATCGCCATCAACAAAAATACAAAAAAAGCAGCAGCTAAAAGTTGTTTGTAAAAAGAATCGCTCAAAGAAGAACTTGTGTACTCAAAACTAGAATTATCCTCGTTAAGTTTGTAACCAAAATAATCTTCTAAAATTTCTTTTGCACTTTCCACAGGCTCAGCAGTTTCAATTATTATTGCTTTCTGTTTCATAGAAACAACATCGTAAATATTTTTTATATTCAAATCAATTAGTTTTTCAGAAAGTTCGTTTTTAATTTTATTCACATCAAAATTATTTCCCATAACCGTTGCCGAAGTTCCCCCCGCAAGAGTAATATCTTTTTTAAAAAAATCTCCTGTATTTGAATAAAAAATTCCCAAATAAACTAAAGAAAATACTGTTAAAACTAAAGGAATTAACAATAGATGCTTGTAATACTTGTCGTGAAATTTTCCAAAGTTCATTTTATTTAATTTATGAATGGTTTTTTCATTTAAAAAGTTATCTCGAGAATAGAAGCAAGTCAATTTTACGAATATTTCTATGCTCAAAGTCGTTCTTTCATCGAAGGTTTGAAATTCCAAAAAACAAACCCGAGATGACTGAAC
>CAZLZF010000056.1:0-4195 GCA_964563945.1 Candidatus Woesearchaeota archaeon | reverse complement strand
ATCCAAAAATTTAACTCCAATTTCTTTTTCAATTTCCTTTCCAATTTTAAATAAATCCGGAGAAGATTTATACTTACTTACAGATAAAGTTGTTGTAAAAAAATCCGCGCCAATTTCTTTTGCCTTTTTTGCAGAATTTCTTAAATTAAATTCAAAACATTTCAAACACCTTTTACCTTTTTCCGGTTCATTTTCCAATCCTAAAATAAATTCTTTCCATTTTTCGTGGTCGTATTCCTCTTCTAAAACTTCAAAAGAAAAAATCTTTCCGACCTTTTTCAAATTATTTAATCTCTTTATCCATTCTTCTTTTGGAAAAATATTGCTATTAGAAAAAAATAAAACGATTTCTTTATCTTTAAGCTTATCAAAAGAACCCAAACTACAAGGACCACAACACGCGTGAAGCAAAACTTTTTCCATACTAATCCACTTTAATCACTTTCTTAAACATTTCCAAAAATAAAACAGTAACAATTCCAATAAAAATTACAAAAGAAAATTCAAAAATACTCAAAGAACCAAAAGAGAATAAATGCCTAAGAAAAGGAACATAGATTGTAGAAATCAAAACGCCCATTGCTCCAATTAAAACCCAAATTAAAGCTTTATTTCCCGAAGATAAATTCTTTATAGCAGATTCCTTCCAAGACAAATTTGAAATAATTAAAGCAAGATTAGAAAGGATTAAACTTGCAAAAGAAAATGTTCTCGTGCTAAATTCATTCATTCCAAAAAGAGGAGAAATTTTATACATAAAAATAACAATTAAAAGAACAAAAATTCCCTGTATAAGACTAAGAGATAAAAATTTACGATTAAAAATTTTCTCTTTAACATCACGCGGTTTCTTTTTCATAATATCTTTTTCTTCGCGCTCTTGTTCAAAAACAATCGAACACGCCGGGTCAATTATTAATTCTAAAAAAACAATATGTGCCGGAAGAAGAATTAATTGCCAACCAAAAATAACCGAAAGTAAAGTAATTCCAACAATTGGAAAATGAACTGCAAAAATATAAGTAAATGCCTTACGAATATTATCAAAAATTCTTCGGCCCATTTTTACCCCAGAAACAATTGAAGAAAAATCATCATCAAGAATAACTAAACCGGAAGCCTCTCTTGCAACATCCGTTCCCCTCATTCCCATAGAAAGACCAATATGCGCGGATTTAAGTGCCGGAGCATCATTAACTCCATCGCCAGTCATACCCACAATTTCTCCATTCGCTTTAAACGCTTCAATAATTCTAAGTTTTTGTTCTGGAACAACCCTGGCAAAAATGCAAACATCTAAAACTTTTTTTCTTAATTCTTTATCTGAAATACTATCTAATTCTTTTCCAGTCATAATTTCACAATCTCCCAAACCAATTTGTTCTCCAATATTTTTAGCAGTAACTGGATAATCTCCAGTAATCATTACAACTTTAATTCCTGCTTCGTGGCATTCTTTTATAGCAGAAAAAACTCCCGGACGAACAGGGTCTTCAAAACAAATAAATCCAACAAACTTAAAATCAAAATCATGAACCTTAGAACTACTATTAAAATTTTTAACGTCCGCTTTTGCAACTCCTAAAATTCTATATCCTTTTGATGCCATTTTTTCAACATCTTTACTCAAAGAAGAAATTTCTTTCTTTTTCAAATGACACAAATCAAAAATACTCTCGGGCGCACCTTTTGTTGCAACAATTGTTTTTCCCAAAGAAGACTCCCAAACTCCGGAAGTTGCCAAAATATCTTTAGTTAGAGGAAAATCTTTTTTTAATTTCCAAGATTCAAAATGATTAACTTTTGATTTTTTAATTAAATTATATAATGCTTTTTCCATAGGATCAAAAGGGTCTTTTTGACTTGCAAGAACACCCATTTCAACAACCTCTTGAATTAGCGAATTATACTCGCCTTTAGAAACATCAAAGAATTTTCCTTTTGAATAAATTTCTTTAACGTCCATTTGGTTCATTGTAAGCGTCCCAGTTTTATCAACACAAAGAACAGTTGCCAAACCAAGCGATTGAATTACGTATTGTTTTCTTGTAAGAACTTTTTTCTTAGACATTCTCCAAGCTCCAAGCGCCAAAAAAACCGTTAAAACCACAGGAAATTCTTCGGGAATTACAGAAATAGCGAGAGTTAAACCAGTTAAAAAACCTCCAAGCCAATTTTTAAAAGTAATTCCATAAATTAAAAAAATTAAAAAACATAAAGAAATTCCCCAAAACGCAAAATATTTTACAAAAACACCAACTTCCTTTTGAAGTTTCGTCTTTTCCTCTTTTACTCCCTCCAAAGATTTTCCAATTTTTCCCATTTGAGTTTCCATTCCAATTTCAAGAACTTTCGCAATACAATTTCCACTAACAATTAAAGTTCCAGAATAAAGAAAAGGAGAATTATCTCCTCCAGGTAATTCCATTTGATTAATATTTTTTCCTTCTCTCTTTATTACAGAAACAGATTCCCCCGTTAAAATAGATTCATCAACATTAAGATTACTACAAGAAAGAATTACAGAATCCGCAGGAATTCTATCTCCTTCAGACAAAATTAAAATATCTCCTCGAACAACTTCTCTTCCTGCAATTCTTTTTTTCTCCCCATCACGAATAACTAAAGCCCTTGGACTCGACAAATCTTTTAATTTTTCCAAAGTCTTTTCAGTTTTATTTTCTTGATAAATTGTTATCCCAATAATTACAAACATAAAAAACAAAAGCATAATTGCCTCTTTTATATCTCCCAAAAATAAATAAAGTAAACCACACAAAATTAAAAGAACAAACATCGGCTCCTTAAAAATTTCTAAAAAAATTCTCAAAAAATTATTTCTTTTAGAACCCAAAATCTCGTTATATCCCTCAAGCTTTAATTTTTTTTCTGCTTCAGAATTACTTAGACCAATAATCTTACTCTTTTTTATTTTAAAAGTCATGAATAAAAAAATAATTCAATATTTATAAGATTTCGCATAAAGGGGAATTTTGTTAAAAAATTACCAAGGAAAAATAGAACTAAACGAAAAGTATGAACTTATCTTCGAGAAGAAAATAACTAAATTTAGAAATGGTGCAAAAATAGATGCTCCAAAATAAATTTTGGGGAAGAAAGTTTATGTTATTGCAAGAAAATAATTTTCGTGCAAAGCCGATTTTGGGATTTTTAAAGTGGGAGGACGGTGGGACGACCAAATAATTAAAAAGATAAGCCCGCATTTTTGCTTCTTTTTCTAAAAAGAAAATTTTAGGGGCTGGCTTTTGGTTTATTCGTAAATATTTTTTCTATGCCCAATTTTTAAAACATTTAGAACCTGAATTGCATTATCTGCATCAAGAATTATTCTATACTCTCCAACTCTTAATTTATAACCTTCAATATTTTCTAAATGTTGTAAATAACGAAAAGGTTCAATTTTACACTCTTGTAATTTATTCCAAATTCTTTCCCTATCCTTCTTTTCAAATTTATTTAGAAAATCAATAGCTCTCTTATCAAATTTAAGTTCATACATCTTTTTACAAACCAAGAATTTTTTTGGCTTCTGCTTCGGTATAAAATTCGCCTTTTTTAATTTTTTCTCTAGCTTCTTTTATTTCTAGAATTGTTTTTTGACTTAGTTCTGGTTTTTTTTCACACATCTTAGCTAAATGAATTAATTTTCTTACCAGCTCGTCGTAACTCTCGCTTTTATATTGTTTAAATGTATCGAGCTGTTCTTTTGTTGTTTGATTTAATCTTATTGTTGTTTCCATATACAATTGTATACAAATGTAGATTATTTAAATTCTTTGGTTTTGAAAAAAATTGTTCTCGGAGTAGAGATATTTTTAGAGGAGAAAGATTATTTAATTAAAAAAATTGTTTTATTAAAAGAAATAAGAAAATTCCACTTTAGTTTTAAAAATTAAGTTTTTAGCAGAAGAAAAAATTCGACTTAATCAGCGATGTTATGCGACAATTTTAATTTCGCATTGGAGCGTTAAACGAAAATATCAAAATCAGAATTTTTGGTTTACCAACGGAGGAGGAGATTGGAAATTGAAATGAACATCGCGATTAAGGGAAGTTCAATTTCCTCGAAAAAATTCTCCTCGTGAAACAGAGCTGAGAATTTTTTCAGAGCTGAAATTGAATTTGGGTGTAGTGAGGTGCAACCGAACGAAACCCTTTAAGCCCTGTTAGTTTC